>QNFX01000103.1 GCA_003650125.1 Campylobacterota bacterium | reverse complement strand
CCACAGAGCTATCACAGGTGGTACTCATGCTCTGCAAGGTTCGGTCATTTGCATCAATGGTGGGCCTAAAATTCATTAGATAAGAATAGAGGTTTCTATGCTCAATCATGACCCCTTTAGGTTTTCCCGTGGTCCCCGAAGTATAAATTACATAGGCCAAAGAATTAGGGTCGATTGCTACTGGGTAATATAAGGGTGAATCTTGGGTCTCTCGTGACGCACTGCTTAAGATTTTAGGCCATTCATCACTATTTAAATCAATATCAAGAACAGAAATACCCGATACTTCAGGAAGATATCTCTTTTGGGTAATTAAAACCGGTGCCTTGGTATCCTCTAGAATATAATCAATTCTCTCAATGCCATCTTTAATGCCAAGAGGTACGTAGGCCCCACCGGCCTTTAAAATGCCAAATATACCAACTATCATTTCTAGGGATCTAGGAAGCAGGATTGACACAATGGTATCTTTTTCAACTCCAAGCCCCATTAAGACCTGCGCTAAGTCATCAGATTTTTTATTTAATTCTTGATAGGTCAAAGATGATGACCCTATCTCCACTGCAACATGATTGGGCCTTAGCCTAACTTGCATGTTAAAGAGCTCAAGTAGAGTATTTTGATGATTATAACTCGACGAGTCATCTGTCTTTTGAATTTTCGTGGGGTTTAACAACCTCATCTCCCTAAAAAAGCGCATTATTAGATAAAGTTTGCTCATTGACAATCATCAAAATAGCATGTGCGTAAAATCTACCGCATAAACTCTTCACATAACACTTGCCATCAAATATTTTCATCCCTAGTATTTCGTTTCTATAAAAAAAAGTTATAAATTATGAAAAAAATTTTAGAAGTTAAAAATATTTTTAAATCCTATCCCGCCAAACCGACTCCGTTCAAGGCGTTAAATGATATTTCCCTAAATGGTTATGAGGGAGAAGTCTTAGGAATTCTAGGCCCTAATGGTTCTGGAAAAACTACCATCATAAAATCTATCGCCTCCCTTTTAGAGTATGACAAAGGACAAGTCCTTATTAATGGAATTGATAATTTAAAGGACAGAAAAAAGATCTTACCTTATTTAGGTGCAGTTTTAGACGGCAATAGAAATATTTATTGGCGACTAACTACCTTGGAAAATATCCATTATTTCTCTGGACTTAGAGGGCTTGATAAAAACAAAACTAAAAAGAAAGTTGATGAGATCTTAAAGGCCCTCATGTTAGAGGAAATTAAAGACAAGGAAGTTCGTTTACTTTCAAGAGGAATGAAGCAAAAAGTGGCAATTGCTTGTTCTTTAATTCATAACCCAGCACTTTTGTTATTAGATGAGCCTACTCTAGGCCTTGACATCGAAATTTCAAGAGGCATGGAAAAATGGATTAAGAAATACGCCAAAGAAGAAAAAAAATGCATCATCGTTACTTCTCACGATATGGACTTTATCGAAGAGGTCTGTGACCGTGTCATTATAATTCAAAAAGGAAAAATCATTTTTGAAGGTAATGTCAAAGATATCAAAGATAAATATTACAATCAAAAAAGAGTAAGAATCACTCTAAATAACAGGATTAGTGAATCCGCCTTAAATTCTTTAAAGGAAATTTGTGATTTAAAATTTGAAACAGTGGATAACAAATCAACATTTTCTTTTAAAATGAAAAACATCAAATCCTTTCACAGTTTAATGGGTTCTATTAATAGTCATGATCTTGACCTTTATAATATCCATACGATGGAAGATGATTTTGAAGATATCTTTATGGATATTATTAAGCATTAAGGAACGTATATGTATTGGGTAGCATTTAAAAGCGAAATGGTTAGAACTTTTATCAAGGCCAAACGCTATTTTTTTGATACGCTTTCCAGGATTCTTATAACCTATTTAGTTTTCATCGCTATTTTTTATGGCCTTCAATATATGACAGGGCCAAGTCTGGATGGCAAAAAACTAGATGAGCTTCTAATTGGCTACATCATGTGGACCTTTGCAGTAAGTGCCTATTTTGAAAATTCTTTCGATATTTCAGAAGAGTCCACTATTGGTACCCTGGAACAGCTTTATTTGGCCCCTATAGGTTTTCATATCATTATCTTTTTTAGGATGATTTCCGGGTATTTGTTTTCTATTTTTTATAACGTATCAGTGCTTTACTTAACTATGCTCACTACAGGCCATTGGATAGAACTGCCTATTTTTCATTTTCTTTTGATTATAACTTTGGCCATTCCCTCAATTTATGGAATTGGCTACATTTTCGGTGGACTGGCCTTAGTTTACAAAAAGATTGAAAACTCATTAAACGTTGTCCAATTTGCTTTAATCCTTTTAGTGGCGTTACCTGCATGGCCTATTCAACCCTCATCATTTCTCCCCTTTGCGGCAGGAGCTCATTCAATAAATAGAATGGTTGTAGAAAAAATCGATTTTCCACTATGGTGGTATTTCTTTATAGCTGCGAACTCTTTGGTCTATTTCTTAATAGGAATGAGTATTTTCAAAATATTTGAAACTAGGGCCAAAAAATTTAATTTATTGGGGCAGTATTAATTATAAACAAATAATTGAGGGAATTCCTTCCAGTTAATATAGTTAAACCCCATCTTTTTGAAATTTTTCAATTCAGTTTTTGTGGGTGACGAACGATAACGGAATTGAATTTTTTCTTTTTGTTCTATTTGAGGGAAATTATTAATGTTTCCCAAATATTCCTTCAAGGCTTCTGATGCCAGGGCCATTCCCTTAACATCTCTACCGAAATAAGAAAGTTGTTTTGAGGTAGACCGTTTTTTCTGATGAATAATTGGACCTTTATCCACTTTTTCACTCATTTTATGGAGTGTGGTTCCTAGATATGATTGATTCTGCAACATCATCTGAAAAATTGGATCGGCCCCCCGAAAATCGGGCAATATTGAAGGGTGAATATTTAGGCACCCATATTCAGGTAAATTTATGATTTCTTTACCTAGAATTTGTTCGGTCACGCTTATTATAAGAAGATCTATTTTCTCATCTTTAATAGTTTGATGAAACTCAGGATCATTTAGATTAACATCATTTAAAATAGGGATTTCATATTCTTTGGAAAGCTGCTTAAAATTCCATAATAATTTCCCCGATTTGGGGGATAATTTATTTATAATTTTTACCGCCCAAGGTAAAAATTCCTGAAGTAAACTAAAAGCTGTAATACGCAGGTCAGAGGCCGGTGATTTAACATCTCCTTTTGTCCATTTTGTAAAAATAATATGGGAGAACTCAATATCATGTTTTCTAAGGCACTGATTTAACAGATGGATATTAGCATAAACAGGGGCACCGACAAAAGCAACATTCATAAATCTTCCATATTAGTTTTTTGTTCAAGAAAAAAAACACTATCCTTGGGCCAAGTCAATTGATATTTTAAATGGTTTTAATATTTTCAAAAAAATGGAATTTAGCTAGGATGAACGAACCAAATATTTGGCTCTTCATATACACCTACATTCTTTTTTAAATTAACCTTTGACGGAGTTAGGCCTCCCGGCAAGATATAATCACCTGAGGATTTTATAGGCATTTTAAAAAGCTCTTCCCACGTGGAAATGGGTCTTGTAGCGACCATAGATTTATGAGCAATTCCTAGCAATTCCCCTCCTATGTCCATATGAATTCTGAGCCAGGGGTCGAAAAGTCTCCCATCATCATTTTTCCAATGTATATAATCTTTTATATTTATAAGTGGGTATCGGTTTTTTAAGGTAGGTCTCACTGGCACAACTAATTGAGAAAAGCCCTCTTCTTTAGCAATTTCTTTCATTTGCCCCAATACAATTTTTGAAAGACCTCTACCTCTGTAATTATTTTTAATTGTTGCTGATAGGCCACACAAAAGATTTGGTGTTTTATTGTTGGTAATGGATTGCTTTAAAGCTTCACCCCAGCCACCGTTGGGTAAATTTTTCACACCACGTTTAATATAAACAGGACAAGTATTTCCGACTGCGGCCAAATCACCATCAATAAATAGGCCAAATTGATATCTAGGAAATTTATTTAAAAGAGTATACCAATACTCATAGGCGTTATCATCCATGGTTCCTATTTGTTCCCATTCGGTATCAATAAGGTTTTGGTATAAATCTATATTTTCTGGTTTTTCGTGCAGCGTTACAAGCTTATGGCCTTCAGGTAAATTCATCTCTTCTCCTGTTTTTTATTTTCTTAGCAAAACTAATTTCTGATGTATAGGCTCAATTAATGCTAGGTATTATCTATAATTCCTTGCACTTTGTCATTTTATATTTTAGGTTCAAATTTCACTTCATTTGGAGACTAGTTTGCAAATTTCCCAGGCCTATGAGATCCCCAACACATTGGTAAAAGATGCTAATCAGAATTCTTTTTTAGAACTGTTTTCCAAACAGGTAAAAAAGAATCCTAATCATCCGGCCTTAAAAATGGGCAACTCGACGCTCACCTATAAAGAGCTTAACGATAAAGCAGATCAACTGGCCTATAATTTACTGGCCATGGGAGTTAGTAAAGATCAACTCGTAAATCTTTTGCTCCCCAGGTCTATTGAGTTAATTATTTCTATTCTTGGAACCTTAAAGGCCGGTGGGGCCTATGTTCCTCTCTCTCCTAAGGATGGACCTGCCAGAATTAACCACATTATAAAGGATACTCTTGCACCTATTTTAATTACTCAAGAAGCTTTTATAGAAGAGTTTAGTGTTAATTCTATTTTATCAGTAGATTTAAATCGTGGAGAAGACTGGATTAATCCAATTAAAATAGGTGCTCTTGAGCAGCAAAAATCACCTCTCACCTATCCAGTAGCAATCGACCCTAATTCTTTGGCCTATATAATTTATACTTCGGGAACTACGGGGGAACCTAAAGGGGTCATGATTGAGCATAGAAACCTCTATTCTTATCTAATGAATTTTAGGCCCACCATTGATGCAAATGACCGAACCTTGCAGAGCATGAGTACCACCTGTGATAGCTCTGTGG
>QNFX01000102.1 GCA_003650125.1 Campylobacterota bacterium | reverse complement strand
TTACTCGACAGGGTATGGCATAAGATTTTAGAACACCTGTTTTATAAAGGATGTGTCTAGAATAAACGAGGAAACGGTAAAAAAGGGAAATGAGGTATAGAGGGAGTAAGAGAAATCTTCTACAGAGACTCTCTTCAGATTGTGGGGGATATAGTATTCGTTCGAAAACGGTTCTTATCTTCATTGCCTCAAGCTCTTCATAGGAACCTTTCTATTGCCTCCATTGATTTGTTAATGGCACCTTGATTGTGGGCAATGACTTCAAAAGCCTTCTCTCCAAGCTTGGCGCGATCAGCATCATTTTGCAGTAACATCTCGGCTTGTGAGAGAAACTCCTCCTGGTTATCTACCTGGAGGCCGCCCCCGCTTTCCCTCAGGCATCTGGAGATTTCTGAGAAGTTATCCATATGAGGTCCAAAGATCACGGCCTTTTTGTGGGCGACGGGTTCAAGAACATTGTGACCTCCGGTTGAGACGAGACTTCCTCCCACAAAGATAATAGTCCCAATGCTGTAAAGTTTAGACAGTTCTCCGATAGTATCAAGTAAAATAATATCGTTGTGGTTTAATGCCTGACCCACCTTAATTTCCGTTTTTTTAATGCTCCGCAACTTTTGATGAGAAAGAAGGTCTGCTACTTCGTCAAACCTTTCTGGATGTCTAGGCGCTAGCATAAGTATCAGGTCTTCATAAGTGTTTTTAAGATTTTTAAAAACTTCTAAGACGATATTCTCTTCTCCCTTGTGGGTGCTTCCGGCAATAAAAATTGTTTGGCCTGCCTTTAATCTGAGCATGTTGTAAAGATTTTCTTTTTCCTCTGTAGTTACGGTGGGCACACATTGATCAAACTTAAGATTCCCAACGGTAGTAACACGATCCTTGTCGGCTCCGATGTTGATAATTCTCCTGGTGTCAACTTCTGTTTGCATGCAGAACACATGAATGCTATCTAAAACCTTGCTAAAGAAAAATCGCCCCCACCGGTATTTATGGTATGAACGATTTGAGATCCTGCCACTAACGACTACAGAGGGAATGTTGTTGCGTTTAAGTTCCCTTAAGATATTTGGCCAAAGCTCAGTTTCCAGGATGATAAAGAGTTTGGGTTTGATCTGCCTGATTACCTTTTTTACTATAAAAGGATAATCTAAAGGGAAATATATAACAGCATCCACTTCCCTTACTCTAATAGTAGCGGTATAGTTGCCGGTAACGGTAACGGTGGAGAGTATGATTTTCTGTGAAGGGTAGCGTTTTTTTATTTCCTGGATGAGGGGGATGGCAGCCGTAACTTCACCAACAGACACCGCGTGTATCCAAACAGGCCTGCTTCCTGACAGCTTCAGGAGAAGATGCGGGGGCAAAAATCCCAATTTTTGAGAGAGGCCCATTCTATATTTCTCCTCTCTTAGTAAGGCAAAGAGAATGAGCGGGGATAAAAGGATGGATGTGATAGAAAGAAGAATGTTATAGATGAAATACATAAATTGTCTCTTAAATTCTACAATATATTGGAGTTAAAAGTATTTGCATTGCGAGTTACGGGTTTGGATTTTTAATGTTCAACAGACTTTAAACACATGACACGAAACCCGTAGCCATCTCTTAAAACCTATTATTCCACTATTCCAGTTGTGCGAAGCGAAGCTGAGTTTTAAGTTATTCCTGTAGTAGAGAGTAAGTCCGATTGATGGAGTTGGTCGTCTCCATGATATTGCATCGTGTAGAGTTTGTGGTATTCCCCTTTAAGTGCCAACAGCTTGTTATGGGTTCCCTCTTCCACCATCCTGCCATCAGAGAAAACGATGATTCGATCTGCTTTTTTGATGGTGGAAAGTCGGTGGGCAATAATGAAGGTAGTTCGTCCTTCCACCAGTTTTTCCAGAGCTACCTGTACCTCTCTCTCTGCTTGACTGTCCAAAGAGGAAGTGGCTTCATCCAAAATAAGAATAGGAGCATTCTTGAGAAGAGCCCTGGCAATAGCAATCCTCTGTTTCTGACCACCCGAAAGCTTAACCCCTCTCTCCCCTATTATGCTGTCATAACCCTCGGGATTAGCTATAATAAACTCATGAGCAAAAGCTGCTTTTGCTGCTGCTATGATTTCGTGATCAGGTTTTTCCAGACTTCCGTAGGATATGTTGTTTTTAATGGTGTCATTAAAAAGAATGATTTCTTGCGTTACCATGCCAATCTGGTTTCTTAATGATTTTAACGTTACATCCCTAATATCAGTACCATCGATTAATAGGGCACCGGATGTTACATCATAGAAACGTGGTATGAGATTGGCTAAGGTCGTTTTACCAGCGCCACTAGTACCAACAATAGCAATGATCTCACCGACTTTTACTTTCAAATTAATATTTCTCAGGATGGGTACGTCATCATACTGAAAGCATATGTTCCTAAATTCAATCTGTTCCTTAATTACAGGAAGTTCTGTTGCATTCGGTTTGTCTACAATGTCGGCTTTAAGATCTAAGAGCTCAAATGTTCTTACCGCTGCAGCCAACCCTTCTTGTATTGTCTGATTGAGTTTATTTAACCCACGAACCGGTTTATACATCATGGCAAAGGCTGCCACAAAAGAGAAAAAATCCCCCGTAGTCATTGAACCTTTGATTACGTTATATCCACCATAGTAGAGGATGGCAGCAGAAGCAATGCCTCCCAGCATTTCCATGGTAGGTGAAGCAAGTGCTCGAATGCGGAGTCGCTTAAGCCTGATTCTAAAGAAACGGCGGTTTTCTTTCGAGAACCTGCGGCTTTCATATTGCTCCATACAAAAGGCTTTAACAATTCTGATGCCTGAGATGGTTTCAAAGATGAGTTTGGAAATATCTGCCATTTTGCTCTGGCTTTTTGTGCTGAACCTCCTGCTTTTCTTCCCAAATTTCTGAATGGGGATTATAGCCCATATGATGATGAGGTAAGAAATGGTGGCAAGCTTCCAGTTTACCCAAAAGGTGTATGTCGTCAAACCCACGATGGTAAGGAGGTTTCTCAACAGAGAGGTGATACTGTCAGAGACGGTGGACTGTAAGAGAGATGTATCATTGCCGATACGGGATATTAAAACACCTGTGGGGTTATTCGCGAAGAAGGCAAGAGAAAGTGTTTGCAAGTGTTGATAAATCTTATTCCGGAGGTCAGTAACCACCTTGATAGCGACATGGCCCATGAAATAAGATTGGCCATAGTGGAATAACCCTTTGAAAAAATAAAGCAAAACAATTGCAAAAGGGATGACGGTCAGCATCTTAAGATTCTTATCGGCAAAAACATCATCCATAACTTTTTTAATTATCCAGGCAAGCGAGGTATTGGCAGCTGCCAGTAAAATAGCAGAGATGACAGCAAGAACCATCCTTTTCCAGTATGGCTTAACGTATTGCAATAATCGTTTGTAGAGCTTGTAAGAATCTTTTGTTGAAGCGGTAGCCATTATAAGAACCTCGATCTACGGGATATTTATAGAAATTCAGCTTAATCTTCCCTTATTCCATGTGTTTGATAGAAACAGATTGCAAAAAAGTCTAATTGTGTCAGTAAGTTTTTGAATTTTCGAAACGTTTAATGATAGAGCATCTTAAGGGCTATCTGAGCTGCCCGTTTCGACGCCCCGGGTTTTCCTAATTTCCCCCTGGTGGAAGAAAGTTCTTCACAGATGCTCTGATAATAAAGGGTATCTTCAATCATGCGGGTTACCTCAGAGGTAATCCTTCCAGCATTAGCCTCATCCTGTATCAGTTCAGGAACAACCCTTTTAGCAGCAATAATATTGGCCATCCCTATGTGATCTACCTTTACCAGTTTCCTTCCTACCAGGTATGTTAAAGGGGACATCTTGTAAAGGATGACCATTGGTGTTGATAAAAGGGCTGTCTCTAAGGTGGCTGTCCCTGAGGCAACAACTACAAGATGGGAAATATCGATGACTTCGTATATACTATCATCAACTACTGTAATTGTTAACATGATGTTTTGAGTCAGTTTTACTACTTCCTCCTTTTTTAATCCGGGAGCGACTGGCAGAATAAATTGCAGGTTGTCAAATTTCCGGCTTAGTTGCTGAGCCGCTTCTATCATAGGTGGAAGTATTTTCTTTATTTCAGTTAACCTGCTTCCCGGCAGTAGCCCAATAGTTATCTTTTGTTCATCAAGACCAAATCTTTTGATGTTTTCTGCTTTTGAATTTCTTGCTTCCACTATATCCAGTAATGGATGTCCCACAAAGCTAACATCAATTCCCTCTTCTTCATATAAGGAAAGTTCAAAGGGGAAAACCACAATCATTTTATTAACCAATTTAGCAATCTTCTTGATGCGGCTGGTTCTCCATGCCCATATCTGGGGGCTGATGTAGTAGAGGACAGGAATGTTATGTTTCTTGGCTGCCTTTGCCAGGCGAAGATTGAAGTCGGGGTAGTCAATTAAAATTATGAGATCAGGCCGGTCATTTTTTAGTGACTTCTCAAACCACTTGAAAACGTGATAAAGATGCCCTAAATGGCTTATAACCTCTGTGATTCCCATTACGGAGAGTTTTGAGATATCAAAGATGATGTTGGCTCCTGCTTCTTGCAGTTTCTCACCACCCATGCCATAGAAGTTTAAGCCTGGCTTAAGTTCTAGCATGGCATTTACAAGATGAGAAGCATGTAAATCTCCTGAAGCTTCACCGGCGGCAATGAGAATATTTTTTGCCTTAGTTTTATCAAACAATTTTCTGAGTCTCTATCCGCAACTGTTTTGTAATCTCTAAAGCTATCTTGAGAGCCCTTCTACCAGATTCACCAGAAACAAGGGGCTCACTCTTTTGTTTAACTGCCTTAAGGAAACAACTGATTTCTTCCTCTAAAGAATCCTTGTGTTCAATCTCCGGCTTTTCACTCGCAATGTAAGGTATCCTTCCTTCATCCTCAATCTTCCTGTAAACCGAGACCTCCTGGGATGAGAAGTCAATGGAGATATAGGCATCGTGTTGGAAGACCCTTATTTTCCTCATGGACTTATCTGATATTCGGCTTGCGGTAACA
>QNFX01000101.1 GCA_003650125.1 Campylobacterota bacterium | reverse complement strand
TCAGCAAATCTGATATTGTCTTTCTCGCGATGGTTTTTGATGAGGCTGTGCTCGATATTGTAGAAAGGTATTCAACGGAAGGTAAGGCGTTTTTAATCCTGGCTTCGGTAGGAGAGGGAATGAAGCTTGCCCGCCTTGGTAAGTTTTCGGTTGGAGACGTTGTCACTTCTTTCGCCGACTCCAAGGTAGCAAGGGTTTTTAAACTTTTAAAGGGTCTCACCGGCAAGAGCAGTTCCATGGAGGTGCGAAAATTTCTGAGTATGGCCGATACCATCCTGAAGGTCCTGAGGTTTGGGAAGTGGAAAGATGCCTACAACTATGTTCAGGCCTGGAGATACTTTTTCCACGGGGGCAGAGAAAACCTTCTCAATATGTTTCTCATGGTACTGTCGGAATATTATGGTTTCAAAACAGAATATAAACCACCCACGGAGATTCCCGGCTTTTACATCGCCCATCCCCGTACGGATAAGATATTTACATCTCTGGAAGAGTATCTCAAGTGGTACGACCTGCCCCACTGGATGTCCACCAACGGTTCAAAGAAAAAGAAAAAACCTATTGTGGGAATCCTCTTTTATAGCGAGCGATATCAGAATGAGGACAGTCATGATCTGGATATGGTGGTAGAAAAATTGGAGGAGAAGGGTATCGGCGTCGTTCCCTCAATGACTACAGGGCTGGAGAACTTTAATACTATAAAAGACGTCTTTATCAGTAATGGCACTGCCAAGGTGGATGCAATCATCAGTTTTCTCTATTTCCGTCTCGAGGGAGGACCTTTGGGTGGCAATTATGAGGCTTTTGAGCAGTTATGCAAACAGATGAATATTCCTCTTATAAATTATGTGTGTATGGGCTATTCTACTCAAGAAGACTGGAGAGAGAGGGCTGAGGGCCTGTTTCCCATGGAGACCAATCTATGTATTATTTTACCTGAGCTGGACGGACTTATTGAAGGAGTTCTCGTTTCAGGGGGCATAGAACCTCCCAAAAAAGGGAGGGACATGGTGAGGATTATGGCGCCTATAGAGGAGAGGGTGGAGCATGCCGTAGCACGGACGGCCAACTGGATTAAACTTAAATACAAAGACAACAAGGATAAGAAGGTGGCCTTTATCCTGTTTAACTATCCACCGGGAAAGGATACCATAGGCAGCGCCGGTAATCTAGACACCTTCGAGAGCCTGATACACCTTTTAGACCGTATGCGGGAAGAGGGCTATACCGTATCCGGCTACCCCAGGACCAGGCATGAATTTATCAGGCTGATTACAAAAAAGAATGTAGTGAACCAGAGTAACTGGACCTCAATTGCCAAAGTCAAAGATAATTCCTTTAAGATTCCGCTATCAGATTACAGGAAGTGGTTTTCCGAACTGCCAGAGAAGTGCCGGGAAGAGATGGTCGAGAGCTGGGGTGATCCCCCGGGTTCCCTCATGGCAGATGAAGAATATCTCTATGTACCAGGATTACAGTTTGGTAATATCTTTATAGGGTTTCAGCCTGAAAGGGGTGCCCATGCGGATCCCAGCAAGACCTATCACGACACGGCGCTTCCTCCCCACCACCAGTACTATGCCTTCTATCGATTCATAGAAAGAGTATTACAGGCTGATGTAGCCCTTCACTTTGGAACACACGGAACCCTGGAATTTTTACCGGGCAAGCAGGTAGCCCTCTCTGAGAGCTGCTTTCCCGATATCTTCATGGGAACTCTTCCCCATCTCTATCTTTACACCTGCAGTAATCCTTCAGAGGCGATGATTGCCAAGAGGAGAACCTACGCGGCCCTGGTGGATTACATGACCCCCCCCATGATAGTGTCTGATCTTTATGGAACCTTTGCTGAGATGGAGACCGATATTCATAACTACTATCATTTTAAAGAGCAGAGTCCTGTCAGGGCTAAAACCTTGAAAGAAAAGATTTTAAATGATGCCAAGGAGAACAACCTGGTGGATATTGAGGCGGAGGATGTGGACATCAACACGCTCTATAATAACTTGAGCGAGATGAAAGGTTCCATGATGACCAAGGGTGTGCACGTGATGGGAAGGCCTCTCAAAGATGATGAGCTGGTAGACTATGTTCTGGGGATTGTCAGGTTTGATCGGGGTGAAATTTCTTCAGTGCATAAATCGCTTGCGTTAAGTCATGGGCTTGACTGGGATGAAATCCGGAAAAACCCATCCAAAATTGTGGAAGGTGGAAAAGTAGCAGGGGTTATCTGTGATCAGATCAACCAGGAGGCACGGGATCTTCTTGCCGAGATACTGATGAAGAAGTCACCAATTAAAAAAGCAGTGAAGAAACACGTGCGCAAGAAGATTAATAGAGAAACAACAAAAAAACTGAAAGAAACCCTGGAGTTTTCTGTGGAACTCGGGGAAAAGCTTGAGAAGAACCATGAAATTGAAAATATGGTGCGTGCCTTAAATGCTGAATTTATTCCACCGGGGCTGGGGGGGAATCCCATCAGAAGTCCCGGGGTAATTCCCACAGGACGCAATCCCTATCAGTTTAACCCTGACCTGATTCCCACCCCTCTTGCCTGCAGGAGGGGAGAAGAAGTTGCCCTCCAGGTGATTAAGTGTTATCAGACAGAAAATGATGACCGTTTCCCCGAGACAGTGGCGGTGATACTCTGGGGGTTTGAGACCATGAAGACCCAGGGAGAAACGATAGGAGAAATTTTTCATCTCCTTGGGGTACGGCCAAAACGCGCGGGGCTCGGTGATATGGTAGGCATTGAGCCTATCCCGCTTGAGGAGCTTGGCAGGCCACGGCTTGATGTTGCGGTTGAGATTTGTGGAATATTCCGTGATACTTTTCCGGTAGTGTTACGTTACCTCGACAGGGCATTTAGACTGGTTGCATCCCTTAATGAACCGGATGATAAAAATTTCGTAAGAAAGCACGCCAAAGCTATACAAAAAGCCTTGGAGAAAGAGGGTATTCCAAAAGAGCAAGCCAAAAAGCTTTCTGTGGCGCGGATTTTTGGCCCCTCGGCATCCAACTACGGAACTGATGTAACCGATTTGATCGAGTCCTCAGAGTGGGAAGACTCGGAACAGATAGCAGATCTTCACCTCGCCAAGATGTCTCATCTTTACGGGGATGCGTATCATGCAGAATCGAGTCTTATCACTTTCAGAGAAGTGCTCGACACGGTTGAGGTAGTTGCCCAGGTGCGGGACAATGAGGAGTACGGTATTGCAGACCTTGACCACTACTATGAGTTTCTAGGGGGGCTTTCAAAGTCGGTTGAAACGGTGAGAAAGTCCAAGTCTACTTCTAACAGGAAGGCAAGACCGGTGGTGCTGGTTGCAGATTCTACCAGGGATAAGATAAAGACGATGGATATCAAGAAGACGATCGACTATGAAGTGCGCACCAAACTTATCAATCCTGCCTGGATGAAGGGACAGATGGAGAGTGGTTACCGAGGGGTGAAAAATATGAGTCAGCGAATGGAGCACCTTGTAGGCTGGCAGGCAACTACCTCCGGTTCTGTGGACAACTGGGTGTGGAGCGAGATGGCGGACAAATATGTGTTTAACGAAGAAGTACGTAAACAAATGATGAAGGAGAACATCTGGGCGGTGGAAGACCAGTTGAAGCGACTGATGGAAGCATATCAGAGAGGTATGTGGGATGCTACTGATGAAGAGATCGAAAAACTTAAACAGATCTATCTGGAGCTTGAATCCGAGATAGAAGAACTGGAGGAGTAAGCGGCATGGCACAGGCAATCTCAAAAGAGTATGAGGGCAGGATAAACTATCCATTATCGGCTATTGCAGGTCAGGAGAAGTTGAAACTGGCCCTTTTGCTGAACGCAATAAATCCCCAGATTGGAGGTGCCCTGGTGCGCGGAGAAAGGGGCAGTGCAAAGACCATAGCGGTGAGGGGGCTTTCAGACGTCCTGCCGGAAATTGAAGTAGTGGAAGGATGCCGGTTCAGCTGTGACCCTGTAAATATCAGCAAAATGTGCAGCATCTGCCGTGATGGCTATGAGAAGGGAATAAAACTTCCGGTTGTCAGGAGAAGGACGAGGATTGTAGAACTGCCGATAGGAACTACCGAGGACCGGGTGGTAGGAACACTCAACATCGAGAAGGCGATAACAGAAGGGATCAAAGCCCTGGATGTCGGATTACTAGCCGAGGCCAATCGCGGTATTCTCTATGTTGATAACATTAATTTACTTGACGATCACATTATGGATGTGCTCCTTGACTCTGCTGCCATGGGGGTCAATGTGGTGGAAAGGGAGGGGGTTTCCGTCTCCCACCCGGCAAGCTTTATCCTTATAGGTTCCATGAATCCGGAGGAGGGGGAACTGCGGCCTCAGCTCCATGACAGGCTTGCGTTTCATGTGGAGGTAAAAGGGCTGGCAAGTCTTCAGGGACGGCTTAAAGTGATGAAGCAGGTAATGGAATTCGAACGGGATCCCATATACTTTAAAAGATTATACGAAGAGTCTGATAAAGAGATTGCCAGTAAAATTATTCAGGCGCAAAGGCTTTTGCCAAAGGTGGCTATCAAGGAAGATTTTTTAAGAATTGTTGCAAGGATGTGTATAGAACTTGATGTGGATGGTCACAGGCCTGATATTATCATCACACGGGCAGCAATGACCAAAGCGGCCTATGATGGCAGAAACAGAGTTACCGAGGACGACATGATCTTTGCCTCCGAGCTTACCCTTGGTTTTCGCATGAGAAGGACGCCTTTTGAAGAGGCAGCACTTGGGACAACCAGGTTTCAGCAGGTGCTGGAGCATGCAAAAAAACTTGAGGCAGAGGATAAAAAGAAGAAAAGGAAGGCAAAAAGCAAGCGACCCAAAATGACTGAGAAAAAGTCTAAAGCATCTAAAAAAGCTACTACATCGGCTGCTAAGAAAAGGAGTTCTTCAGAAAAATAGAATGCAAGTTAATTTATTAAATTTGCAATTGGAATACTGGAATATTGGAATGTTGATATAAAAGGAGTAATAATAATGGCAAAATCTCAATTCAAAAGAGTAGTCTTTCCCTTTACCTCCATCGTTGGACAGGAAAAGATGAAGAAAGCGCTTATCTTAAACGCCATTAATCCTCAGGTTGGTGGTG
>QNFX01000100.1 GCA_003650125.1 Campylobacterota bacterium | reverse complement strand
TTTTAAATTTTGGAAATCCAAAACCTGACTTCCAAAAAGATTTGAAGGCCTTATCTAAATCCTTAAGTGATTGTTGCAGGCATTGAGCGGGAGAATCTTTAATCCACTCATATCCTTCGACCATTTTAATATCTTTTAATTCATTCGCCTGATCGTAATAATTGAGCGATTTTCGGTATTGATTCCAAAAGAGAATCCGATGCTCAAGTCCTAAATTATAGAGAAAGCGACAAGTTCCGGCCCAAGATGAAAACACTTCACTTTGCCTCTTGGTTGGCATCAATTTAAATTTGAAGGCAAGGTTAATAGTTTCCATCGGGAAAATATTATTTTTAATTGAAGGCGATGTAACTTTTTATTTCACGTATATTTTAAAATAATTCTTTATTTATTTTACAATTTAAAGATTTGTAATCTCGCCGATGGGCCTTGCTTATATCACCGCACTGAAGTACGGTGTTTTACGCAACTTTGTGATAAATTTTTGATTAATCCCGATTCAGTTTTTTAACCTGTATCTTTTTTCTCTCAATATTTTTAGTTACTTATAAGTTTTCTAGTTAAACCTCTATTTGCAACTACCTCCTTGTGGTTTTTATATTGCAGTGAAGTCTTACTTATGAGACAAGGAGGTATTAATTGAAGTCGATCATTTTAGAAGGCTGTGAAAAGGAAATCAATAAATTTCCTGATCATGTTATTGATGACTTTTTAGATATTGTGGAACAAATGGAGAACGGTCTCAAATTGGCCCCTAAAATTTCTAAAAGAATGCAGGGAATTGGGTTAGGTGTATTTGAACTTCGTTTAAAAGATAGAAATGGGATATATCGAATTATATATTTTTTAAAAAAGGCACATGCAATTTATTTTATTCATGGGTTTAAGAAAAAAACCCAGAAGACACCTAAAAAAAATATAGATTTAGCTAGAAAACGAATTAGGAGAATAAAATGAAAATGAGAAATATTACAGGTTTGAAAGCAAAAATGGAATTGGCCAAAAGGTTAGGGCGCCCTCCTGAGGTGGCGATCATTGCCAAGATCAAAGTAAAAATTATCTTGGAAATTATAAAATATATTGAAAAGAAAAACCTCACTCACCAGGAAGTGGCCGATATGACGGGAATACCCAGGTCTGCCATAACTGGAATCATTAACGGTAGTTTGCAAAGAGTCAGCATTGACCGGTTAGTTAGAATTATGGCGGGTCTTGGGAAATCGGTTGATATGAAGATTAAGGATATTGCATGAAAGCAATTCTGGAATTTGACCTTAAGGACCCCGACGATAGAGAAGAACATAGGATGGCCTTGGAAGGGATGCTCATTTTCTTTTAGATGAAATTTCCCAAAAATTATTTCGGCAAATTCACAAATATGAAACACATCCAAACCCTAAGATCCAAGAGGCCATCAAAAACAAAGATCTGTTAGGTCTAGTCTATGAGATGAAGAGCGAATTCTGGGAAATGGTGAACGAAGCTGGAGTCAACATATAAGTAGCTATAATTAGGTTGCTTCACTACTTTTTCATATGGAAAAGTAGGTTTTTTACTACTTTTCAACATGAATAAGTAGTAAGATATCTGGACTATGAGAAGAAAACTATTTACAGATCTAGTCGATTGGAAAAATTCAAGGAATAGAAAACCCTTAATTTTAAGGGGTGCCAGACAGGTTGGGAAAACCTTCCTGCTGAAAAAGTTTGGAGCATCTGAGTTTCCAGTTTTTCACTATTTTAATTTTGAGGCAGAACCACAACTTAAGTCTTTTTTTGAATCTAATTTAGATCCTCTAAGGATAATAAATGCTCTGGCACTAAAGCAGGGAAAGCAAATTAATGTACAGACGGATCTAGTGATTTTTGATGAAATTCAAAACTGCCCAAGGGCCTTAACATCTCTGAAGTATTTTTGTGAAGATTTACCTACATTAAATCTTGCCTGCGCCGGGTCCCATATGGGACTTATTTTTATGGATGGGTCCTTTCCTGTAGGAAAAGTTCATTTTCTAGATCTTTATCCCATGAATTTTGAAGAGTTTTTAAAATATCGCAACCAAATGGCCTGGGAGGTTTTTGAAAAATCAAAACTTTCCCTCTCTCTCGAAGACTTTGAACACGAAATTTTGTGGAATCACCTGAAAGAATATTATGTAGTTGGAGGAATGCCTGAATCGGTCAAGATATTTATAGAGAGTAGTGGCGGTTTTCAACAGTGCAGAGAAATTCAAAATAACCTTATAGAACAATATATAAATGATTTTCATAAACATTCCGGCAAAGTCAATGCATTGCAAATAGCTACTGTCTTTAAGGATATCTCCAAGCAACTATCTTTAAATCAAGATGGTAGTGCTGGGAAATACAAATTCAGAGAAGTTTTAAAAGGAAAAATAGGTTATCGAGAATTATCCGGCCCTATTGAGTGGCTTACCAGCTCCTCTTTAGCAATAAAAATAGGTATCGCAAATAGAGCAGAAGTTCCTCTCACCTCCTTTTGCAGGCCAAATATTTTTAAACTTTTCATTTTTGATATTGGCATTTTAGGAGCGATGCTAAATATTCATGTGGATTCGCTCTTAAATCAAAAATACGGGATTACCAAAGGTTATTTCGCTGAAAATTTTGTGGCACAAGAGTTACTTGCAAGTGGCGAGCAAAACTTAATCAGTTGGAAAGAAAATAAAGCTGAGATTGAATTTTTAATTCAGTCTAAAAATGAAATTATTCCCATTGAAGTAAAATCAGGAACTAATTTAAAGGCGAAAAGCCTGGCCTCTTTTTTAAAGAGGTATAATCCAAGAAAGGCGATCAAAGTAAGCGCAAAAAATTTTAAAGTTAGGAAAGATCAAGCAACGCAAAATATTCCACTATATTCAGTGAGTTTTGCCATCAAAAAGATTAGTCAACAATAGGGTATCCCGCTCTCTCCCAGGCGAACATGCCTCCTATTATGTTGTAATAGTTGGTGAAGCCCAGCTTTTTCATTTTCTTGGTTACTTTTCTAGAGCGGTTACCAGATCTGCAGATGACGAAGTATTCGAGGTCTTTGTCGAGGGTATTTAGTTTTTGATTGAGATCTCGGTCGTAAGCATCGAGGTTTTGAGCATACTTGATATGACCTAGTTTAAATTCTGAAGCGGTTCTCACATCTAAAATGATGGGGTTTTCTACGCTGTAGAGATCATGGACACTTATGTCAGTGGCAAATAAGTTAAAGGATATTAGAAATAGAGCGAGTACTTTCATTTTTGACCTCCACACAAGTTTTAGGATCATCGGTTAGGATGAAATCTATATCAAATTTGTGGGAAAGTTCAAGTTGGTCGCGTTTGTTTGCTGCCCAGATGACAGTTTCGTGGGTTTTTATATCGGAGAGGTAATAAAGGTTTGGTTTTGAGTAGAGTAGATATACTCCATCGTAACCTAGCTGGGGTTTAAAGAGTCTGCCGGTGAAAAGTTTGGTGTTTTTAAAGTATGGATCAACTTTGCGGAGATTTTTGACAATGTCGAGCGTCTGCAGTGAGTAGGATTCAAAACGAATCAGCTCTGGGTTGTTGGGATAGTACTCTTTAATGAGGTTGAGGGTTGATATTTGAGGTTTATCTTTAAGTTCTATGAAGAGCTTGAACTCTTTGTCTTGGTAATAACTTAGGACATCTTTAAGCGTTAGAATCTCTTCGCCGTTTTTTAACAGGCAGTTAGCTTTAATTTCTTTGTATGTCTGTTTGGCGATGGGTTTTATAGCGCATCTCTTTTTTGGTTTGTGAGTCGCTACGCGCGAGAGGTTTCCATCATGAGAGATAATAGGTATTCCATCACGAGTGTGGTGAATATCAAACTCTGCCCCCTGGGCGCCTGATCTGTAGGCAGACCTTAGTGCCGAGAGGGAGTTTTCTAGATGATTTTTCTTATCTCCACGGTGAGCTATACAGTCTACGGCGAGGGTGAGCTGGGGAATGAGCAGTAAGATTAAAAGCTTCATAACTAAATTGTTGTGGTGATCACGTGTTGTGTCAATATTATTTATTTAATGCGTAAAAATAAGTGCAATAAATACCGATAGTGTCTTCATGAAAACTATAATTATCTTACTGAGTTACACACTTCTCCTCTTATCTTGTGGCGATGACAGTGATGAATCATCTAATTCTCAAACAGGGGCCGTAATTGTCGATCCTTATATCTACAACGGAGTTCTCTTTTGGGACAAAAATAAAAACTCTCTCTGGGATGAGGGAGAGCCCCTCTCTGGATTTTCTGATGAAGCGGGATTTGCGAGTTTTGACATAGTTATTCCCGCTGGAGAGATTATTGGACAACACAGGGCCGGTACTACAGATGGATTTAACTATCCTGGAAGACTTAGAGGAATAAGTATTGGAGAGGGTACAGTGGTGATCAATCCTATGACCACTCTCCTGGCCAACGGATTTAGTGAAGAGCAATTGGTTTCTCTTTTTGCTGAAGTCGGCATTGATCTTAGTAGTGATGACCTATTTAAAGACCCCATGAGCAATCCCCTGCTCCTACAGGCCGCTTTAACTCTGTCTACGGGGTTACTTCAAAATCCTAAAAGTTTTGGATTAACTCCTGGTGATGTTGAACCAGGAGTTAATGGCCTAAAGATGAAAAATAATTTTGCCCAAAATTTTTTAAAGGAGTCAGCATTAATTTATGAAGATGTTATCGGAAAAATAAAAGATAGCACCAGTTTAAAAAACATCTCCAAAACCTCTTCAAGTTTTTTTGACTATCTGTCTAGATATGGAACAGATGACTTTATTGAAAATGGCAGTATTGATCAAGGTGAGATAGATCAAGCTCTAGGAGTTATTGGACAAGAGTTTGATAATTCCCAAAACGTATTGCAACCCATTGTTCTTTTGCCTGTAGTAAAAGCGACGCCAACAGATAGTGGTTTTTCCGCCTCGGTATTAGAAAACGTCTGGTTTGAACCAGGACATTACGATGCCATAGGACTTAGAATTTTAGAAGCGCAATCAAGAGTCGTAACTGAAACTATTTCTAATTATCCTACAGGTCCTTTAGACCTAAGGGTGCTCTTTATGGATACCGAACTCACAGATGAAGGTTTAGTTGCCAGCTTCTTAAGGAAAAAGGCCGTAGAAGGTTTCTGGAATTATAATGTCAATTGGGTTTTTGATAGCACTACCAATCAACTAACCTTAGTAGAATCCTTAGTGCAAAAAAATGGAGAACCTCCAGAAAATATTTTAACTAGGGAA
>QNFX01000099.1 GCA_003650125.1 Campylobacterota bacterium | reverse complement strand
TGAAAGAGTCCAGTGTGGGTGCGATAACGGGATCCGAATAAACCACGCCTTGATGGATGATGACGTTCTCAGTAGCGCCTCACCCTACATGGAAGATAAAAGTTATATGAACCCTTTCTTGACGAAGCGGATTACAATACTTATAAAGAAAGCTAGTATAGATGAGAATCCTACAATACCGTCATACACAGATGACGAAAGATCCAAGATCGGTCTCCTACCCATGATGCTTGCGTTGACGGGTCTTTATGCTGCCTTTTCAAAAAAAGTTCCCAAAGATAGTATAAAATCAATAGACAACGCGATAAAAGGTAACCGAAAATTAGGGTTATTGATAGCTGCTACAACGGGTGTCGGACTAGGTATTAATGCAGTAGCAAGACATACCGAGGAAAATGCTTTTGGAAAATATGATTTAGGACATCCTCCTGGAGACTATGAGGACTATAAGCATTCTATTCGGCAAAGAAATATGTTACCGTTAACTAAGCAGGCGTATTTAAGTAGAATCGTATTTGGGGTGCCTGCAATATATGCGGCCAGTGGTATTCAGAAAGTTCGTAGGGCGAAAGATCCCTACAAGAAAGAAAGCGCTATTGGAAAAGCTATACGTAAATACCCCGACCTCCTATCAGTTGGCCTTATCGGAGAAAAGTTAATGGGTTCGCCCATAAGCGGAGCTCCTAGTAAGGCCTGGCAAATAGGTAAGAGGCTTATAAAGAGAGGGTCTCTCAGTGGAGCAACCATTGGGGCCCTAGCATTTCCTGGGCCTAGTATGCCTCTTCGAGCAGCGATGTTCGCAGTAGATGAGGGGGTTTTTAAAGGTGTAGGTAAAATAATGAAAATGATTAAACGGAAGAAACAAAAAAGGAGCTATCATGCCGAATATCGATGACATTCTAAATGATTTGGGTGTTCAAGAGGATACTAATTCACTTGAAAAAACTGCCCAACTCGTGTCTAATTCAGACAGCGAGCAAACAAAACCGCAGTTGCAAAACTACTACGAACAACATTGGGAGCCAGCCGGTTCTCAAGAAAAAACCGCTTCTTACCAGGAGAACACTATGCAAAACTTAGACATGGAAAAGGTCGGAAGTGTCGCCCGTGACTACTTCCAGGACATCATGGAGGAAAGGCTAGATTATTTTGCTATGCTAAAGCAAGCTGAAGAAAATAATATGCCTGACTCCGCTGCGTCGATGAAGGCCCAAGGCTTCCCGAACGTGATTCCGGGCCCTGTGGCAAACCCACAGTTAGAGGTTAATAACCCTCAAACGGATGACGGTATCGATACCGCTCCGGAGTACTACTCTCTACAGGAGAAAAACAAAGCTGCCGATAAGCTTCAAAACGCACTATCAGATGCCCAGTTGGGTACTGTAGCTGGTGGGGAGCTTGCCCAAGCAGACGATGTAAAGGCAGATCAAGAAAAAACAGCAGCACTTAAATACTTAGTAAACACTTTATACTAAATAGGAGAAAGTAATGGGAAATTATGCATTAGAAAAATTAGCTAGCGACTGTGTAGATTACGGAAGAGAATTAGCAGAAGCTGACATCCAAGCGATGGAAGAATTCAGTAAATATGCTGAAGAAGAAGATGATGATGAGGATGAAGAAGAAGAGGAAAAAACTGCGGCAGCGACTGGTGAAATCATCGCCGATGCCTACTGGAACTGCCTAATGGAAAAAGGCGCTGAGTTCTACGGTGATCCGGACATCTACATTGAAGAACTGCAAAAACACGCCGGAGTTAAAGAGGTGGGTAGCGCAGTGTATAAAGGTGGTAAAAAAGCCGTTAAGAAGTTCTGGGGCGGAACCAAAGGTGTTGGAGCTGGTCTGAAAGAACTTGGTGGTAACCTTGGTAATAAAAATGCCAGGAAACGCGCATACAAAACCATTGGAGCTGGAGCTAAGAAAATGGGACCAGGTCTTGCACTTGGTGCTGGTGGTGCTGCTGCATACCAAGCTGGTAAACACAACAGATAGATCTCGTTTGAGGGGGGAGTTGCCTCCCCCCTTTTTACAAAGGAGGTCCTATGTCTAACAGAACGATAGATCAGATAATTGCTGAGGATTCTCTGAGCCAGAATCTAGCAGAAGTACCACAATATTTAGAAAAAATGGCTCAAGCTCAGCACGACCCTAAAGAGGTCGCAGAACTGGTAGAGATGCTAGAAAAAACTGCGGACTATTTAGAAAAGGCAGCTGAACACTCGGAGGACAATATGATTTATGACAACCCATACCTAGATGGAATTGAGGACGAGTCCTTCAACCTCCAACTAGAAAAGAACGCAGGGTGGCGGGACCTATTAAAACGGAAACCCAAAGGACTTATCGGAAAAGGTAAGGCCTTACTCGGAAAGGGTACAGACAAAGTAAAAGCAGGGTATGAGGCAGGCCTAGGTCTAGCAAAGAAACACCCTAAAAAATCTCTTGGATTAGCTGCTGCCGGTATTGGTGGTGGTGCCTTCGTTGGGGGACGCAAGAAAGGAAGATCAGAGACTAGATCTCAACTTCCAGCTGCCTACGAAAAAGGACTAATAAGAGGGTTCTCTCATGGTATGCACTACAAGGGAAAAAGCTCGTAGGCATATAAGGAGGGGAAGACTTGAAAGGCTTGAAGTTTATAAGCAAAATCCTAGGACGGTCTACCAAAGGAGCGTGGAATAAACTCCCAAGCTCCGTTAGAAAAGGAATGGAGAAAAAGCTAAGCGGCGAAGTCCCGTTCACACTGGCCCCTATCAACTGGGCCGCGAAAAAAGTAATGAAGGGGTCAACAGCACAAAAAGCTAAGAAGGCCCAAAAGTTCTGGTGGAACAACTTCCAGAAACCTATTGCTAAAGCAGATGTCACACTAGGCGCTGCCTTACAAAAAGGGTGGAACAAAATGTTTGGCAGTAATAACAAGATGTTCACCAAAAAAGTTATCATCCCTGGCAAGAAGAGATGGTATCATGGAAAGCATACAACAGGCGGTAAAGAGGTATACATTCCCTCTGCCATGAAGCCTGTCGCTGCTACCGCAGGAATTGTCGTCCCTATAGCTGGGTCAATGAAAATTGAGGAAGCCCTATCTAAGAGACGAAAGAAAAGGAAACTATATGGCAACACGTGATATAGATAATATTGAGGGCATGCTTCGAAAGACGGCCTCTTTGCTGACAAATATTAGCGGTCAGAATCAAACATTTATGAAAGAGCGCAGAGCTACGGAACTTCTCTACAAACAGGCTTCGATTGGGAAGATTGTCTTTCCACAGACCTTCGAAGAATATCAAGAGAAAGTTGCAGAGCTTATGGGAAAAGACCTAGACATCATTGAAGAGGCCATCAAATTGGCTTCCGAGTACACACAAGAGAATTCATTAGGGGCTACAAGCGACGTAAGGTCCGGAGCAATAAAACCAAGTGAAGTATTTAAACAACATTTAATCTCAGATTTTTAGGAGTAACTATGGTTTCCAATATGGTTCCTGTTCAATCTGACCTGACCGAAGATACGCCCTTAGGGGACATTATCCGAGGTCTTGAAACTGTTATTAGAGAGGACATGAAAATCTCAGCCGGAGCTTTATTCGGTGAAGGTGATTGGGCAGTCCTTAATGATGCAGGGGAGCTGGTCGCTCCCGGTGTAACTGGTGTGGCAAATACCTTCATGGTATGGGCCGGAAATGCTGAAGGTCGTACTGACGTTCATGCAACTGGTAACGCAACCGTCTTAACTGGCGGGCACTACGTATATAGAACAACTAAATACGACCCAGGCCCAGCCTACACTGTAGGTGAAGCTCTAACCGTTAAAGACCTAGGTGGTGGCGAAATGGTTCCAACAACTGCAATTGTTGGTACCGATGCTGTCATTGGTCGAGTCCGAACTGTTCCCACTGCAGATAATGTAATGGAAATAGAAGTCGTGGCTAATTAGGAGAAACTTATGTTTGACGGTATGGATGCAAGTACGTTTAACAACTTATTCATCGAAAGACTGGATAGCCCGGAAGGGATTCAAAAGACCGCAGCTGCCGGATCTGCTTTTGTTAGAGCAGTGATGAGAGAGGTCGCATTCTCCAGAAGGATTCTTCCTCCTGAGTCTGTAACCAGAGCTGATTGTCAAAGATCAACCGATCACGATACTCTCACCAAGATCGTTGATATCGAACCTAATTCAAAAGCGTTCGCTATTAACTTTAGAGGTGAAGCAGAGGATAACTATATCCAAGGTAAGAGATACGCTCTTCCCTTCTTCAAGATCGAATCTCAAAAATTCCAAAAGTCAGAGGGTGAACTTCTGGCCTACGATTATCCTATCACTAAGGTAATCGAAGAAAACTCAATCAAAGACCTTCAAGCTGTAGAGGACTCTAAGTTCATCGAATATGCTGAGTCTGCGATCGCTATTACTGGTAAGTCTATTGCTTCGGCAGCAACTTCCATTGATAGAGCTGAGTTAACAAGACTATTCAAGATGATTGATTACGATAAGTTATCTGTAGGCTGTATTCTTATGAATACTGTCGACTATGATGATTGGCTCGTTCAACCATCTACTGAAATCGGGTCGCCTCTGGCATCCGAAATCACTGTTTCTGGCTACAAATACGAAAGTATTTTAAAAAGGAAACTGATTGTCACCAACAAGTCCGAGATCGTACCTGCCGGTGAGATCTGGGCCTTCACAGAACCAGCCTACCTAGGTAACTTTTTTATCCTTAACGACACTAAGTTCTGGATCAAGAAAGAAGCTGACATGGTTATCTGGAAAACTTGGGAGTACATTGCAGAAGGGTTCGGTAATATTAAATCTATTGCCAAAACAACTCTCTCTGTTCCTGCACCTATTTAGAAACTATGTGGGATCGGAGATTTTCTCCGGTCCCATTTTTATAAGGAGAACTCATGTCTTGTTACAAGATTAAGAACACAACTAAGAAAAAAGGCGCCCTCAAAGGCAAACACAAGCTAGGCTTCGTGGTAAGTATTCCAAAAGGACCTTGGCTTAAACCAGGTGCAACCGCAATCATAGAGAACGTTACTGATCCAATCCTAAACTTCTCTAAGAGGGGCTGGTTGTCGCTCGAAAAATCAGAAGACAGTCTACAAGATCTTAAAATGGAGGCCGTCGAAGCTGAGATGGCAAACCCAGCATCTGAACCAATGAGTGCTGACAAGAAAAAGCCGACCAGAAAGCGGCCGGCTAGGAAGACTAAAGAAAACCCGGATCCCCTCGCTGAATTAGAGCAACCTGTCT
>QNFX01000098.1 GCA_003650125.1 Campylobacterota bacterium | reverse complement strand
CAAAGTGGACTTGCCATTGAGTCTTTTGAGACTTATTTAAAGTTAGATCCCACGGCGAGAGATGTCCCGAGGATTAAACAATGGATCAAGCAATTGAGGTTATAGATGCATGATATAAAATTCTTTGAGGCCAATACGGCCGAAGTTAAAGAGAACTTAAAAAAGAGAAACGTTGATATCTCCTTAGTTGATAAGGCCCTTGATTTAAATGCTAAAAGAAAAGAGCTCACCAAATTTGTGGAAGATAAAAGGGCAGAAGTAAAAAGTATCTCTAAAGAGATTGGTCTGCTTAAAAAAGAAGGTAAAGATGCCAGTCATATTATGAGTCAAGTGGCAGAGATTAAATCTTCCATTGAAGGGCAAAATCTCCAGCTTGATGAAACCGAAAAAGAACTAAACGCGACCCTATCAGTAATCCCCAACCTCTTATCACCCCAAGTTCCCGTGGGAACTTCAGAAGAGGAAAATGCCCTCTGCAAAGAATGGGGAACACCAAAAGAGTTCTCTTTTAAAGCAAAAGATCATGTGGCACTAGGTGAGAACTTGGACATGCTGGATTTTGAGAGAGGGGCCAAGATAACCGGTGCGCGTTTTGTTGTTTATAAAAAAGGTCTAGCACGGTTGGAGCGGGCACTTATAAATTACATGCTCGATGAGCACGGAAAAAATGGTTATGATGAGATTATTCCACCTTTTATTGTCAACGCTGAATCTCTCTATGGAACTGGCCAGTTGCCAAAATTTGAAGAAGATCTTTTTAAATTAAATCATGAAGATAAACAGTGGTACCTAATACCAACAGCTGAAGTTCCCGTTACAAACCTAAGAAGAGGGGAACTCTTTTCTGGAGATGAACTGCCTCTTAAATATTGTGCCTATACTCCTTGTTTTAGATCTGAGGCCGGTTCTTACGGCAAAGATACCAGGGGGCTTATTAGATTGCACCAATTCAACAAAGTAGAACTTGTTGAAATTGTCGCCCCGGAGGATTCTGATCAGGCCCATGAAGATATGATCCACCGAGCTTGCTCTATTCTTGAAGCACTAAACCTGCCCTATAAGACTATGCTTCTTTGTAGTGGGGATATTGGTTTTGGCGCCTCAATTTGTTTTGATCTTGAAGTCTGGCTTCCAGGACAACAAAAATATCGAGAGATCAGCTCTCTTTCTAATTGTCGTGATTTTCAAGCAAGACGAGCGGGCATTCGCTTTAGAGATAAGGATGGAAAACCCCAATTTGCCCACACGCTAAATGGCTCAGGCCTGGCGGTAGGAAGAACTGTTGTTGCCATTATGGAAAATTATCAAAGAGAAGATGGAACAATAGAGATACCAGAAGTTCTTCGATCTTATATGGGTGGACAGGAAATAATCTCTTAGTATTGGTCGGTTCTTAGCATTACTAAGGTGCAAGCTTCAATAACTTCCACTCCCCTCTTTTTTAGAGGTTCATAAAGAGATTCATTTTCTGAACCAGGATTAAAAATAACCCTCTTCATTCCAAGGTTTAAAATTTCATTCGCCAGTGAGTCTGAAATTTTGGGATTTACATAGATTGTAAGAGTGTCGACCTTGTCATCAATCTCTTTTATATGGGGAAAGCATTTGATCCCCTCAATTGACTCAAGCCTTGGATTTACCGGCAGAGGAATATGTCCTTTTTCAAGTAGCAGCACCAGGGCCATATGAGAATATCTACCGGGATGATCTGAAGCACCTAAAATAACGACTTTTTCTTTTTCCATAGGGGCCATTTTAGCAAAATAAAATCAATATTGCCTGTTAACGCGCAGCAAATTGTGAATAACTTATTGTCAAAATAATACGGGATATCTATTATGACGATTCGATTAGCGGAGGATTGGCAGAGTGGTCGAATGCGATGGTTTTGAAAACCATTGACCCGCAAGGGTCCGCAGGTTCGAATCCTGTGTCCTCCGCCATTTTACTTGGAAGTGTGGCCGAGTGGTCGAAGGCAACACCTTGCTAAGGTGTCGTACCGTTTACGGTACCGGAGGTTCGAATCCTCTCACTTCCGCCATTTTTTATTCATAAATTTAACTACCAAAGAAGAGAGAATTGAAAACCATACCAGGGTCTATCGACCACCTATCATTAATTGTTGATTTTCAAATTAAAATGGCATTAGAAACTGAGGGTCTGAATTTGGATTTAGTGACTGTCACCAAAGGAGTGGAGGCGGTTTTTAATGATATTCACAAGGGGCAATACTTTGTGTGTGAAAAAGATGGAAAAATAATTGCCAGTCTTTTAACCCTCTTTGAATGGAGTGATTGGAGAAATGGCCAGGTACTTTGGATTCACTCAGTATTTGTCGATAGTGATTTTAGAAATCAGGGAGTCTTTAAAGAGATGTATGGATATCTAAAAGAAAAGGTGGAGAAAGATCCCAAGCTATTTGGTCTTAGACTCTACGTAGACCAAAGCAACCATCTTGCTAAAAAGGTTTATGAAAATCTTGGGATGAATAATGATCATTACTCTCTCTATGAGTGGGTGCAATAAGTCAAAAATTGACAACGATTTCCTTAAACTCTATAAAGATCACTTCAAAGCGGTCGTAGCTCAGCTGGATAGAGCACTTGACTACGAATCAAGAGGTCGCAGGTTCGACTCCTGCCGGCCGCGCCATCTTTAAGTTGTTTGCAATCTAAAAAAAATTAGTGAGAATAAAAAAAAGGATTTTTTTATGAAAATATTTATACCACTTATTCTCTTGGTAACTCTCTATTCAGCAAATTTGTTTTCGCAAGCAAAAGATAAAGAGGAGAGAAAGAAAAGATTTTCATCCGATAGTGAGTTTTCCCTACTCGCAGTTAGTGGTAACTCAAATAATACTGCTCTTAACTTACTTACTAAAAATAGATGGCCTATTAAAATTAACAACATCATTACATTTGGTGGCCACTATACTTATGCTACTGATGAAGAAACCCTTGATACCAAAAACTGGGATATTAATTTAAGGTATGAGAGAAAAGTTTCTAAAAAATTGGGTTTTTATTTAGGCACTATCTATGAAGTGGATACCTTTGCGGGTTACGACTCCAGAGATAATGTGGATGTGGGCGTTAGCTATGAGGTGATTGCCACTAAAGATACTGAACTAGGCTTTGAGGCAGGCTATAGATGGATGTATGAAAAAGATGTGGAAGCGGTGATCCAAAATGATTCTAAATTTAGGATATATAGTAAGTGGGAAGAAAATATTACTAAAAATGTTGGTCTTGTCTTGTGGGTGGAATATCTGCCAAACTTCACTCGATCTGATGACTGGATGTTTAACATGGAACCTTCTATTTGGGTTGATGTCTCTGAGGTCTTTGGCTTTAAATTTGCCTACAAATGGCGATATCGAGGACTTCCACCGGTTGATAGGGAAACCACTGATATCACCACTACTTCTTCTCTTCTCGTGAGATTCTAGAAAAAAGTCTTTTTTAAGTATTTCTCTTTCATAACGATAAGATCATTATGAAAAAAATATTTTTACTAATTAGTTTTTGTTTAGTTTGTTCTCCTCTCTCTTATGGAGAGAGCTTCTCCTGGTCAAAATATGTTCCCAAAGAAGGACGTTTAAAACCCAAACCAAGCAGAATTAATCATAGGAAAAGAGATCTGAAAAAGAGGCCCCTCTATGCTGTAGATCCTAATTCTTTTCGTTTTAAAGATCATAGGAGAAAAAAAGAATTAACTGTCCTCATATTTGGAGATAGTGGACGAGGAGAAAGTGATCAATACCTCGTAGGTCGGATGATGTATGAAAAGTGTAAAGAAGAGAGATGTGACTTTGCTCTTTTGCTTGGAGATATAATATATCCCTCGGGAATTTCTCATACAAAAAAAGGTGAGATGTTATCTAGAAAAGATATGTATCAGATAAATAAAAAATTTGAACTCCCCTATAAAGACTTTCACAGTTTTGATTTTTGGATGATACCTGGAAATCATGATTGGTATGGAGATGTTCAACACGCCATCAATTACACGCAAAAAAGTGTCCGTTGGAAAATGCCTTATAACCACTATGAGATTCCCTGGTTACCTAAATGGATTAGGATGTATGGACTTGATACAACTCGTATTGAACGTCTAGATCATAAATCAGGATTGGTTAAAGAGCAGATGGAAACGGCCAATAAAAAATATTTGGCCAAAACAGGTTTGGTAGATGAGCAAGGAAGAAATTTTTGTAGTTCAAAAGGTTGGAAGATTCTCTTTGGCCATCATGGAATCTATACCTCAGGAAGGCATGGAAAACTGGATATGGTAAATATTTTTAGAAACTTAAATCCTCGTAGAGTAAAGGGGGTCAATAAATATATGCGACAGAAGCTCTACCCCTTTATTAAATATTGTGGTGTTCAGATCCTAGCGGCCGGACATGACCATCATCAGGAACATATTAAAGCGATTGATCCAAAAACGGGAAAGATGGTATTTCATCAGATACTCCAGGGGGCCGCTGCAACATCTAGAAAGACTGAGAAGGTAAATCACCCTGAATATAAATCACTGGTAACAAGCTCCATGCTTGGATTTTCTATTCTGACTTTTACTCCAGATAAAGTTCATGTTAAATACTTTGGCTATCCGAAGGATCACCCTGAAGAGTTTAAGATGTATTACGAAACAAATATTTATAAAAAAGACTTTAAATGAATTTTTACGATCATATTTGGAATATGTCCGTGGCGCTTGAAGAGGCGGAGAAGGCCTTTCGCGAAGATGAGGTTCCCATCGGAGCGATCATCGTAAACGAGGACAATAAGATTATCGCTAAGGCCTACAACCGAAAGGAAGGCCCTAATAATCCTCTAGGGCACGCTGAACTTTTAGCTATTAAAAAAGCATCAGAGGAGCTGGAGAATTGGCGACTCACGAAATGCACTCTCTATGTAACTATCGAGCCCTGTCCAATGTGTCTTTCGGCCCTGGTTCAAGCTAGAATATCAAATCTTGTCTTTGGAGCTTATGATCTCAAAGGAGGAGCTCTCTCTCTTAATTATAATCTCTATAAAGACCAAAGGTTAAACCACAACTTTTCTGTCATAGGAGGGGTTAAGCACTATGACTGTGCTTCTCTTATGTCTCTTTTCTTTCAAGAAAAGCGCAAGGGATTCAATCGGAAAAAACGCTTTAATTCATAGCGTCACTCTAGACACTCTAAGCATCACTGTGTTACCTAAATCTATCTGGAGAATTGGCCGAGTGGTCGAAGGCGCACGCTTGGAAAGCGTGTATGCGCGCAAGCGTATCGGGGGTTCGAATCCCCTGTTCTCCGCCAT
>QNFX01000097.1 GCA_003650125.1 Campylobacterota bacterium | reverse complement strand
TTCGAACATGAATTTGGGTGAGTTTCAGCCCGTAGATCAAAAAAAAACAAAATATTACCTATAATCCTTATTATGTGTTCTTTGGATTTGTGAAAATAAGTGCCTAATTTGTCCTATCCTTTTTTTTTGTCTGGGCGGCCAGATTTGCAAGCTTAATCTTAAATTTTTTTTGTGATTCCTTAGTAAGGTCTAAAACAGTGAAATCTCCAAAAGAGGAATCTTGGGTAAAATCTCCAGTAATAAATGAGATAAGAAAATCCGTTCTAAATCTTTTTTAAAATTATTTTTTAACCTTCACGCACTTGCGGCCCCACTTTTCATTTTTTTCACATTCTATCCTGGCCATCTCACAGGCCCATTTTCGATCTTCATTCCCATAGCGAAATGTAGCTTTAACCTTTTTCTTCTTTTTAGTGATCAATTGGTAGGTGCATGTTGGGAATGCTTTTTTTCCTAGTAAGCATTCAAAAGATACTGAAGGTTTGGCCCTGTTACATTTTGCTTGGACCATCTCACATGCCTTTACTTTACTTCCTCTAAAGCTCGCATCAAAGGATCGTTTCAATTGGTTTTCTTTAGAGTATAATGAATAAACGCATTGGAAATTGGTATTTGCCATCCTAGCTCCATCTGCCTTTTCTTTATTTATCATGGATTCACGCTCTCTTTTATCCCTTTCCCTTCTCAGCAATTTTTCTTTTTTAACTCTGGCCTCTCTAACTTTTCTTTCCTTTTTTGTCTTTTTATATTTTTTGACCCTAGTGTGTATACTGTCACCAACCTGATATCCAAGGCCTGCTGAGAGTAAGGCAGCTCCCCCGGCAATTACAGGTATTCCAATTCCGGCAGTAGGAGTAAACAAAAATCCAACCGCTATCAAAGTAACTCCCACAACTATTGCAACCATAGATCCAATACCAAGCCCTGTTTTAGCTTTTTTGGAAAGAGCATGGGCATTTGGTATTAATAAATTAGAGAAAATAGTTGCAATCGATTTTCCGGCACTATAGCTGTCAATTTTATTAGAGGATATTTTTTTTAACATGCCTAAGCTGTTATCTATTTCTTCAATGACTTTATATTTATTAACCCCTCTAGGATATCCCCTAGGAACTCCACAGTTAATATTTCCATTTAAAAAATCTATTAAGGTAAAAGGTCCACCTCTTCCTCTTCTATAGACACACTTTTTATTATAATTGTGAATATTCATACCCCTAAAAACACTTCTAAATCCTTTATAAAAAGAATATGCGTTTGGATAGGCGATAAAATCTTTTTCTAAATGATTAAGAAAGAAAAAGCTCACACTATTAATGGCCTGGTCTATTTTAATATTTCCCAGAGCAGGATTTTTCTTTATAACGAGTAATGCCTCAGAGATGATTTCTTTATGTTCCCTTTTTTTAACTTCTTTTGAAGACTGTAAAAGTATACTTTTGTAGGTCATATCTCCATAATCTTTATAAATAGAGATAACGTTTTCCCGCTGAGTTTGTGAATAAACAGGATTAATGATTAACATCCCAATAAGAATGCCTATAATTGAGTTTTTTAAAATCGACACTTTGAAAACCCCTAATTTATTTTTGATAGATGCCAAATTGAACTCTTTGAGTCAGGATAGTATGAGAGCTTTTTTTTCCGCCATGTTTCACAAAATGACTAAAGTTTGCCCATTTTCTCTTTTTATACCTTCCGTAGGTAACTCTAGTTCTAGGATTTGGATAGACATTGCTACCTGATTCTCTTCCAAAGAAAATATTTTCAATATTAACCGTATAAGCTCGTCCCCAGGGATCATAGATAATAAGTCGATTACCATCATAACCATTAATGGCGAGAGCATGGCAGCCTTCGTTTTTTCCTAGTACTTCATAGTAACCAACTTGTTGGTGTCTTTGCTTAACCTTTGAATCATAATTTATATTGGCAACCAGAGTTCTTTTATTTTCAACTTTATATCTGCACATTGATACGTATTCGATATGTTTTTTATTTTTTATGGAGTTTTTAATGCTCGCCCCACTGTCCATTGGATAATAACTTCCCTTCGAGTGGTATTTTGATTTGGTATTGGTTGCAGCATTTACGAGATCCCTTATATGGTTAGAGGCATAGCTATTGTAGGTTCCACCATCTTTAAATTTTGTTTTAAAACCCACACCGGATTTCCATACTCCATATCGCCATTCTGTTCTATCTTTGAGCCAGGAATTATAGCGTACGTTTTTATTGTGTTCTTTCATCCCATATAAGGCCATCATTCCGGCCACAGGGCCACACCAACCAGGATCCATTGCTACTTTATTTCCCGTTTTGCTATTTAAATACCAGCGAAGTTTCATGCTACCTTGGTTTGCCAGAGGCATTTTTCCATAGGTGCAATAAGAGCTAGAAGTGCAGGCATTTTCATTTACCGGAGGTGGTTTTTTACTTCCTCCAGCAAAGAGGGAAAAACTAGATAATGAAAAAATTATTATTAAAAGTTTCATAAGTTCACCTAAATTTCATTTTTCAGATCAGGGAAATATTGTAAATAGCGAAAGCGTAGCGCCTCTTTATTTTTTTCAATTTTGTTTTGGTTTAAACTCTCTTCAAGATATGTTCTTATAGTTTGGGAATCCACCACATATTGTTTCATAAGAATCATAGAGTTGATGATGGAAGTGGAGCCATCTTTTATCCCGCCATTTTTATCTAGGGTGATGGAGCGATTTAGCTCTTTGCCAAAAAATTCAACCTTTTTATCATCTTCAACATCTAGGTTATGAACGAGGTTATTGAGCATCCCCCGTAAAAAGTCATCTTTATCAGTTAAATCATTTATTTGGGAGTTGATGTCATTTAAGGTTTGATCTGGGTTTTCATTTAGTTTTTTCAAACTATTCTCATAAAGAGTTGTGTATTCTTTGGAGTTGGTAAAGGAGGTCCCAAGGGTAATCCATAGGGCCATATTTTCTTTATTATGGGCCTCGGAGAATTTTCGAAGAGTTTTATTATAGAGCTCTTTGTTGTCATCTTCGCTTAAATACTCTTGAAGATAACTAGCATTTTTCTTAAATTCTCTTTTGCTCTTTTTTGATTTTTTAATGTTGGGTTTGGCAAGGGAGCTGATCTTTCGAAAATTAACAGTCTCGTTTTTATCTTTAAATTCAGAGATTTTTTCTTTTAGCTGGATATTTTTATCCAATGCTCTGGTTTTACCAAAGAAAAAACCGGATACCCCTGAAAGAACAAACAATAATAAAACTATTATTAAGTTGGCACTCATTTACTATCTCCTAGCCTTCAGTCGGAAAGACAAAATCTTCAGGGAAAAGCTTGATTCCCTCTTCTTCCAATTTTTTAAGCATCTCGGCCCTATTGCTTGGAAAGGCCCTGTCATAGGTTAGAGCAATTTGTCTTCTCAAGGATTCATTGGGTTGTTTTTTAATGATGTCAATTGTGTCGGAAGCAACTTCTCTTACATCTTTGTGAGAGGCGGCCAAATAGGCATTATAGGCCAGTACTACCGCCATTTCCTCGGCCCCTTCCGGGTTATCAATAGGTTTTTTATTTCCCCCGATAGCATTATTATCTTTTTCTACAGGGAGGATATTATTTTCCATTTCCCGCCTGGTAATTTCTTTTACCTGCTCTTCTTTTCCATCAATAAAACTGGCAGCGACAAAAAGATTTCCTCTCAAGGCGGGATCTTTTTTTGCAACTTGACTATCAAGGATACTTTTAATTTCCCCGAAGGCCTCTTCTGGATATTGTAAAGTATAGGCCTGTAACTTATTGTTGATATCTTCCATGGAGTAATGATCAATTTCTAGAGGATTTTCAAGGCCTATAATAGTTTCAATTAAAGGGTGATCGAGAGGGCCTATATCTGCAATTTTGGCAATTTCCTTATAGCGTCTCTTCTCTTTCAGTTTAACCAGATTTTCCCTGGATTTTTCCGATGCCGTAATTTGTTTGGCCTCTTGTTTGTCAAATTTGATGACACCATCTTCTGCTAGGACTTTATTGATTCCTTTAATAGCGTCAACAACATCTTCTGTTTTTTCGTGAGCTTCCCCAACCTCAACTCTAGTTAAGGATTTACCGTAGAAAAATGAAACAACAAAAATTATTATTACCATAGATATAACACTAAACTTGGCCATTTTTAACCCGCTTTTTTGACATTGGATTTTTTCTTTTGTGAAATAAATTTATTTATACTTTCAGGAAGCTCTTGAAAGAAATCGTCTTCTCTAACAGTAATTGTGGGAGCTCCTTTTTTACCTTTGCTACTATCTAATTGGGTACAAATATTTAATATTGGGCCTGCCACTTTATGGGAGAGATATAAACCGCCAATAAAGGCAACAGCAGTGGAAATAATGGTGGAAATTAGAATTAAAAGTAATAATTCGTTTTGCTGGTTCCGCAAAAATTCAAAGAACACACTATCAGGGGCCAGATTTAATGAAATTCCCATCTCAGCGAACTTTTTAAAAGAGAAGCTGATAACTCCAACCGTAATTAAAAAATTTAGCAGGAAAAATGTTATAAAAAATCCCACAAATTTTATTTGAAATTTGGGATTTATTAGAATCTTTTTACGACGGTCCTTTAGCATATATGGTCCCCTAATGAGCGATCTCATACAGTTATCGTCAAGTATTATAGTTACTATAAATTATTTTATAAATCTCCAATAATTAGATATATGGCAGTAGGAATTTATAATTTAAACACAAAAGATTTTATTGAAATCTCTAACGGGTTTACGGTTGGAAATAGTGAGGATTGCCACCTTTATAGTAAAAGGTGATGCAGGCCCTAAACAGGCCCAGTTTATGATCTCAAAAACAGGCCATTATCTTTTAAATTTAGATCCGGGGAATGATGTTTTGGTTAATATGAAATGTCTTCCAAAAAGATTCTTTTTTCCCTTAGAAAATGACTCTTTAATCGTTATTGGAGAGGATTCCTTTATTTTTTCAACTTCTGGGGCCCCCAAAAGTTTTAAAGTTAAAGAGGTAATTGAATCCTATGAGAACTCAAGCCCCAGTGACTTCGATGCAGGCAAATTGGAGAAAGCAAACTCTATCCAGGATGAAATCGACTCTCTAAATAAAAATATTCCACCCTTTCTTAAAAAGGCAGAAGCAATTAAAGCAGATATTGCAAAGGTTCTTGAAGAAAGAAAGGCCATTGAAGTAAAAATTAAAGAAATTAATGAAAAGATCAACTACCTTAGAAGGGCCACCTTTCGAACATGAATTTGGGTGAGTTTCAGCCCGTAGATCAAAAAAAACAAAATATTACCTATAATCCTTATTATGTGTTCTTTGGATTTGTGAAAATAAGTGCCTAATTTGTCCTATCCTTTTCGAATGGTGTTAAAGCTCAGTTGGTTAGAGCGGTAGACT
>QNFX01000096.1 GCA_003650125.1 Campylobacterota bacterium | reverse complement strand
TCGCAGTCGGCTAAGAGGATACGATCCCTGGTGCCTGATCTTAAAAGCTACAGCTACTCCATGAAGCCCCTGGGTGGTTTCTTGGTTGATATTAAGTATGAGCTGCATATCAGCAGCCTCTCCCCCATCATGCGGAGGTGTGAGGCGTCTAGTCACGATATTATCTGGGAGCATTTACCGGGTGATGAGTGTGCGGCTATTTTGAGGCTGCGGGAAAAGGTGGCAAAAGATAATTACTTATGGAGAGAGAAGAAAAACAATTAATATTTAAGGTTGTGTCCGGAAGCAAGGCCTATGGTTTAGATCTTCCTACGTCTGACACAGACATAAGGGGAATATATCTAACCCCCAATGAATTCAGGTTGGGGTTTGGATACAAAAACCAGGTGGCTGACAAGAAGAACGACATCGTTTACTATGAGCTAAACCGGTTTGTCTCTTTACTAATGGACAACAACCCCAATATTATAGAGAACTTATTCTCCGACATAGTCCTTCTGAAGGATGACAAAATAAACCCCCTATTAAAAAATAGGCATGCGTTCCTATCGAAAAAAATAAAGTATACCTTTGGCGGATATGCTATTTCTCAGATCAAAAAAGCGAGGGGGTTAAATAAGAAGGTTGTAAACCCTGTTGATAAAGAGCGGAAGACACCCCTGGATTTCTGTTATATATTTGAGAAGGAGGATGGGTACATGATGCTGGCCAAGCAGTGGCTGCACAAGCATGGGAAGACTCAGGGGTTTTGTGGGTTAACCGAGATGCCGAACGGGCCCCAGCTGTACAAGGTTCATTACGATTACCTGGCGGAAGAGAAGAACGATAACCCGCGTTACGCCGACATTACCCCCCACGGTTTTAGGGGGATTGTGAATATGGGTAGCGATTTCATTCGTCACAGCGAGGTACCTAAAGGGTTTTACGTTGAGAGCTATTTGTGGTATAATATGGATGGGTATACATCTCACTGCAAGGATCACAAAGAGTATTGGGAGTGGGTGGCCAACAGGAATCCACATAGGTATAATGATAACGCTAAGCACGGGAAGGGCTATGATGGTAAGAACTTAATGCATTGTGTTAGGATGTTGGAGATGGCTATTGAGGTTCTAAACACAGGAGATGTTGTTTTGCGTCGCCCGAACCGGGATTTCCTCCTTGGTATTAGAAGGGGGGAGCATGATTATGATGATATAATTTCTCTTATTGGGGATAGGGAGTTGGAGCTGAAGGAGGCCGCCGACAATTCTAGTTTACCGGATAAGGTTGATTTTGATATGGCCCATAAAATAATTTTAGATATAAGACAATGAGACTAAAAGAAAGAATTCCCCTCTTCCTTGAGAAGGTAGACTGGGAGCAGTTAATTAATGATTGGTTCCCCGGTGAGTCAAGTGAGCTAAGGGTGGAATTTATTAAGACCATCAAGGCTAACCTAGATCTGATAAGGGAGGGGTGGAAGAATAACCCTGATTTGCGTATTGGTCAGGTGCTCGTTAATAATGGGATCATCATGAATCTTCCCGGCATGTGGTACTATGATGAGGAGCGGGATATACTTTTTAAGCAGGGATATGCTTATCGTGATATTCTGTTTTGGGGTAAGAACTTCGACAAGGACATGAACAGATTGCCCAAGACCGAGTGGGCCCTTATCAAGGATCTGGAGACGGATCATATCAAAGCTATCCTTAGTGGGGGATTTTCCACTGGCGAGCTTTACACAAAAGTGTTTAAAGAGGAGCTGGAGCTACGGGCGGTAAAAAACAACAATAAGGTCTAATCCTGTAAGTAATGAGCAAGCCTAAAGTAACAGTAGCCCTCCCCCTCTGGGATAGTGGGGATATCGCGTGGTTGTGTTTGGAGTCGTTGTGTAGGCAGGTGACGGATGTGCCGTGGGAGCTGGTCGTGGTGGAGGAGAACACCCCCAGCGCATTAGGGTTGAGCGGTGTTTTTGCGTTCCATGAGAGGCTGAAGAGTGCTGGTTGCTTGAATGTTATCCACCTCCTCCCCCCATTAAAGATACCTTTACTTACCAAGTGGCACCGGGCGGCCCATGAGGCTTCGTTATCATCGGGGGTGTATGTTATGTGTGCTGCGGACAATTATTATCAGCCTAATTTAGTGCAGGACTCGTGGGATGCTATTGGGTCGGGTAAGTTTGATTGGTTCCAGTCTTATAGGTGCCACTTCTATGACATCGATTCAGACAAGCTGGTTGAGTACGACCGGCAGAAACTTACAGGTATTGAGATGAGCATGAAGATGGAGCTCGCACAAAAAATCCCCCAGGTGGTGCGAAGGAGGGGTATAGACCTTTTTATTTACAGATACGTTAAGCCCCAGAGTGTGGGGTGGAATGAGAGCGTGCATTGTTTGAATACGGTGTGTACGCATGGGCGTAATAAGATCAGTGGGAGCAACCGGAAGAATCTTATTAACAAGGTAAGGGCCCCCTTTAGGAAGTGTAGTCATACGCTATCTGAGCTGTTGCCTTCCGATGTACGGGAAAAATTATATAGCGTTTAAGATATGGTACCAGAAAAGATAATGCGCAAGTTTGTAAGGGGCAAGGTTTATATGGACAGGGCCCGCATGTATGTCGGATATCTGCAGTACTTCGTGATGATCTTCCTGTTCATGGATGTATTCAAAAACACGGTGTTCGGTAAGTTTTTCTTTAGCAACCTATTGATAACGGGTCCGGTGTTCATTTTGTTATTTGTGGTTGGTAGTCTGTTCATTGGATACATTGATCGTAAGCATATCAGGGGCTATGAGTATAAGGAAATTACCGTTACGAATCCTTACTTCATGGAGATGCGCACGGATATAAAAAAATTAAGTAAGATGATCGAGGAAAAGAAGGAGCGGGCAGGGCTAAAAATAACCATACTCTCCAAGATTGACTATGCCGGTAGTGGCTATAAAATAATGGAGGCTGTATCAAAACACACCGATCATGACATTGATCTATTCACCAACCCCCACCAAAATGTATTTGGACACCCGTTGAAAAACGTAATCACCCCCGAAAATCTGGGGGAGGTGCAACAGAGAATAGTTGACTCTGATATTGTTCACATAAAGGGTGACTGGCCGGCTAAAGACGGGTACCTGGGGTTAGATATAATGCATAAGCCTACGGTGCAGACCGTTGGGGGTAGCTTCTTTCGAAAAAAGGGACTGGAAGAACACAGCAGTAGCGGTCGTAAAAATGGAGGTTCAGGAACGTTTCCCATGGATGCTTATATGGCTGACCTAAAAACAGCTTTTACCCTGGATCTGTGTTACGATGATTACTCACGCATCTGGACCCCCCACCCCATAGATTCGATGGGCAAGCCTAATATCTGGAAGAAAAAGAAGGTGCCTGTGTTACTACACATGCCGTCAAGGAGGCAAACAAAGGACTCTAACTTTATTATGGATGTACTTACCGAGGTAAAAACCCATATTGAGTGTGAGATCCGGCTTATAGAGAAGGTTAGCTTTGAGCGATCCTTAAAAGAAAAGATGGAGTGCACTATATACTTCGATCAGTTCAAGGTTGGTTTTTATGGCAACTCTGCCATTGAGGCTATGCAGCACGGTATACCTACGGCCTGCTGGATATCACCAGAGGCTATAGAGCGTAGTGAGGGCAAGTTTGATTTCTGCCCTATCATTAATGCCCCTAAAAACAGGGCTATCTGGGTAGAAAAGATTCTTCAAGTCCTCGAGTCGGACATGTCTGAGCTGAGCTACAGGACGAAAGATTGGTGTAATAAGTGGCACTCATACGAGGCTATTGCCCGACAGTGGGATGAACTTTATAAAACAATATTATGAGATGTTTAGTTACAGGTGGGGCTGGATTTATTGGGTCCCACATAGCAGCGAGATTATTAAAATCAGGGCACGAGGTGCTTGTTATTGACGACCTAAGTGCGGGCAAAACGAAAAACATGCCAGAGGGAGCCGAGTTTATTAACTCAAGTATTTTACACATCACCCCCACTGACTTAGAGGGTGTTGATGCTGTGTTTCATAATGCTGCCAGTAAGAAGAATATCTGCCTTATCGACCCCGAGTACGACATGACGGTTAACGGTATTGGCACCCTGGCCCTGCTTAAACTTAGTGTTAAGGTAGGTGTTAAGCACTTCATCCACGCTTCTACCGGATCCGTCTATGGAGAGGTGAAGGGAACGATAACAGAGAACTCACCTTACAACCCTGTAAGTTACTACGGAGTAAGTAAATTGGCTGGGGAAAGATACGTGTCGCTATTTCACGACAAGATGAAGACAGTCATACTCAGGTACTTCCATGTATACGGCCCCCGACAGGAGGATGACCCCAACCTGGGGGGTGTCGTTGCGGTCTTCAAAAAACAGATAAAAGATGGGGGGATTATAACGCTTCATGGCGATGGCTCACAGAAAAGAGTCTTCACCCGCGTGGAGGATGTGGTCGAGGCCAACCTGGCTGCCCTACACCTACACCCTAGTGGCAAGGTGTATAACTGCTGCTCCAACTACCAGGTGTCCGTTATGGCCCTGGCCGGCGCCCTGATACGTAAAGCCGATAAGCCCGTCTCTATAAAGTACCTCCCTCCCCTCCCGGGGGATATATACAACTTCGACGTGGACAACAGTAAAATCCTACAAGAGTTGGGGGTGAGTTTTTCTGGATATAAGCTATAAAAAAACATTTCGTATCTTTGTCCCAGATCAAGTACCGATTCTAGCGACGAGGGAAGAGATCAAATAAAATCAAACCCCTGTCGCTAGTCCTCTCAGGAGGAAGGGGTAAACACAAAGAAACCTCGATCGGATAAACCTGGTCGGGGTTCTTTCGTTTATACCTGCCTGTCGCAACAGCGTCCAACGTCCAAGTGAAATAGAATGGCTCGATCAGGTAAGATTTTTGATGAGAGAAATTTTTCGGGCAGGCTTTTTCTTTCTCTCTTTTCTTTGGTCCCTTTCTTTTCTCTGTTTCTTTGAATCAGTACTTTGCTTAATATTATAACCAATGGCTACAAGAAAAACACAACCCAGAAAAAACAACGTAGAGCAAGAAGTGAAACACGTCGCACTTGCCAAGGAAATCAAAAAACACAACCTCTCTGTTATTACAATGCAACACGCCTATCGCCTCAATGGATGCGTAGACTTCTTTAAAAAAGGTGAAGTTGTGTTCGATAAGAAAAAGACCGTCTATCATCGAAACTTCCTAAACAAAGGAAAAGCTCTTGAAAAGGCTATTGAGCTTGCGCTCCATTATGGGAAAGAAGCACCATTCAAAAAAACCGAAACCGGAAGAAAAACTTATCAGGAATTTAAGCATATTAGTAGTGATGACTTTGTTTCCGGTTTCGGTTTTTTTGAATGGTGCTTCTTTCCCATAATGGAGCGCAAGCTCAATAGCCTTTTCAAGAGCTTTTCCTTTG
>QNFX01000095.1 GCA_003650125.1 Campylobacterota bacterium | reverse complement strand
CCACAGGCGTTGGGTTCGGGCTCGTCCAGCCCTACCGTATCATTATTAGATTCAGAGTATATAAACAGGTTCGCTCTCATCCCACCACTAAAGAGGGTGGGCTTTCCCGCTCACATGTCGTAATACTCTCTGTTGTCGCATGTTATCTTGTATGGCATTTTATTCGTTCAAAATTGTTTTCCTTGCATTGCGAAATTTAAATCTCGCAGTCGTTTATTGAGTATTCTCAGTTCGTTTTCGACTGATGTTGTCTTGCATGTTCCCTCCTCTTTTCTGTCGCAGATTTGTTGGATTTTTTTCCGTTCAGCGTCAGATAGTTTAGATAGATTGATTAGTGTGCCCATAATATTATTTGTTGTTTGCTGTGGATAAATAGGATTTACTGTCAGGTGGGTTCAGTTTTCTTTATTTCATGATTACTGTGTGGAAGAACTGTTTTTCCTTTTCTTCGAAGGCGTTTAATATTATGAGGACGGTGAAGTATGTTGTTGCTCCCATGATTATGGATATTGTTGTTGTTATTACGTTTGTGGGGTTTATTATTGTTATTAGGAGGATCATGGTTGTTGAGGCGATCAGGGTTTTGATGATGAAGGTGTTGTCTATGGAGTATGTTATGTAGTTTTTTGTTTGTGCAAGGGTTAGTATGCCTACTGCTGTGAAGGATATCAGTGTTGCGATTGCTGCTCCCAGAAGACCTAGTGGGGGGATTAGGAGTATGTTTGCTGTGATGTTTATGATTCCGCCGAATAAGTAGAGTAGTGTGGTCTTCTCTGTTTTCTTGATTAATGCGAATATCCAGATGTGTAGGCTGCATAGGCTGGAGTATATTAGCATGCTGAGGGCTATGATCGGGATTATTATCTGCCCGTCAGGGATGAATTCTGGTTTTGTTAAGATCCTGAGTATTTGTTTAGATAGTATGGTTAATCCGAACAGAGAGGGTATGGCGATCATGAGATAATATTTCTGGGAGTATTTGAGGTGGTTCTCTATCTCCGCGATCTTGTTTTCATCCCACATTTTCGAGAGTGCGGGGGATAGGACGAAGTATAGGGGGAACATTAATGCAGATAGGATGTTGCCGATATTATAGGATACAGAGTATATGCCTACATCGGCTGAGGACATGTAGAATCCAATGAGGTATTTGTCGGCAGCACTCATCACCCAAGCGAATACTGCTGATGGTATGAAGGGTAGGCTAAATCGCAGGTATTTTTTGGTGTTAATGAATCTCGGGAGGGTGAACCCGATTTGGGTATAGATAACTGCCAACAGTATGAGGAAGAATATGATCCGAGATAGGAGCAGAATAGTTACTGCCCCAACGAGCCCCCACCCTAAAAGCGTTACGGCAGCGATGAAGAGTATCTCCACCATGAACACTCCGGTGGATGCGAAAGCGAACGCCCCCATCTGCCTGAAGGTTTTGAAGTAGGCTAGAAGCAATGCATCAAGCACCCAGAATACCAGTATCGCAGAAGATATTTGGAGGATTTGTGTCGCGTTCTCGTTTGAAAAAAAGAGTTCAGCAAGGGAGCTGGAGGAGGTGTAGAGTGCAACTGCAACCGCTATTGCAGCAACCAAGGTTATTGAGAGGATTGTGTAGAAGTCTTCCCCTATTTTTTCCTTGTTTTTTTCTACCGCAAGGAAACGAATCATTCCCTGACTTAAACCCAATCCTGCAAGAGGGGTTAGCAGATATATTGTGACCATAGACTGAGACCAGAGCCCATAGTCTGCCGCCCCCAAGGTTTTTGCGAGGACAGGTATTAATATGATTCCCCTGAGTGCTACAAGCACGCGGGATATCCCAACCAGTAGCACGTCTCTGGTGAATTTTTTATAGATATGCATGTTGCTTCTTCCACTCAGATGTTAGCATGGAATGAATCAAGGAATCCATGTAGTCCCCCCCGGAGAAGATGTGTTCCCTTAGTCGCCCATCTAGTTTGAACCCGTATGATTCCACCATCTTGATGTGTTTCTCCCGTGTAGCGTATGTTTCCGTGTATATTCTATTCAAGTTAATGTCCATGAAACCATACTGGCATAATCCATCTAACACAAAAAACAAGTCCTCTTTGTATGTTTTCTCATCACCCGCCCTCACAGGATCAACAATAAAGGAAAGCTCCGCATGAGAGTCTTTATAGTTTATGTATACCAAGCCACAGTACCCTATAAGTTCATCATCACAAAGTATGCTGAAAATCGCTTGAGTATCGTCTGTAGACGCCTGCTTAAACCAGATCTCCTGATTATATTCCGTCAAAGGTCTGAACTGTCGCAGGAGGGGCATCTGAATATTCCGCCACACCCTAATCTTTTCCAAATGCTCTCTCTTCAGAGAGACTAATTGTCTCGTAGCCAAACTAACGCCTCCAATAAAACCATAGAATATATGGGGTAGAGTTCGTTGTATACCTCAACGATTGTATTCTTATTTGATACATCCACGAAGAGTTCTGCTATAACTCCACCAGAATCTAATTCCCCCATCATATGGTGTACGCCAACGCTCGCTTTAGGGTTTCCATCAGATAATAGTCGCCCGATTGGATTGCTTCCCTTATATTTATACAAGCAGGGGTGGACGTTGATTCCACCCAATAGGGGGATCTCTAGCACATTGTTTGGAATAATTTCCCGTCCATGAACGCAGACAATAAGATCACTAGCATAAAGCAAGTTAACACACCCTTCTTCATTAATTGATTGGAAGGTTGGTAGATTCATTTTTTCTGCAAGCCCCCTCACCAGCCCATCATATGCTACCACCCCAGTTATCCTGCAACCAACAGCCAGAGTGGTTAGTAGACCAATACATCCAGCCTGTTTCCCGCCTAAAAAAAAGATATTTAATCTATTTGCTCTTCCATCAGTTCCCATTGTATCCCCTCGTCTTTTTTTATTTCAACCCCTGCTTTTCTTCCAATAATCTCTTTCAGATATTTTGGTTCCAATCCAGGAGCCACCTTACCTGATCTTAATACTGCTATGTTTTTGTGCGTTAATGTTTCACCTTTTTTTATCGTTCTTGTTGCATGAATTCTTCTTCTTGCGAAATCGTACAACTCCTGTTCCACTGCCTGAACCGTTTTTTCGCTGCCACCTAATGCTGCCTCAATCCCACGTATGCCTGCAACCATCTCCTTAAGCTCGTTAGGGAGTATCGCAAAACTGTGATCAGCCCCCTCAAGACAGTTGTCTGTTGTATAATGCTTCTCGATTAAGTTCGCTCCAAGAGCAACCGCCCCAAAGGGTGCTATGGTCGGTTCACGTGAATGATCTGATAATCCGACAGGCATCTTAAACCGCTCTTTAAGTCTGGGTATTGCTCGCAAGTTAATCGTGTTAAGTTGGGCTGGATACTTTGCTGTACATTGCATTAACGCTATTTGCTTATTGCCTTTAACAACAATCCACTTAACAGCTTCCCTGATGTCCGGGAGAGTGGACGCCCCCGTTGATAGGATTATTGGCTTTCCTGTTCCTGAGATATACTCAAGTAGGGGTCTGTGAGTAATTGTATAAGACGCAATCTTATATGCCGCCACACCAATATCCTCCAATGCATCAACTGAGTCCTCATCAAATGGTGTTGCAAGAAAAACCAAACCTAAACCCTCACAGTAACTCTTTAATTCATTTAACCAACTGTATGGAACCTCCGTGTTTTTTATTAGCTCATATATAGATTTTCGATTATTGAGATAATCCGCATGCCCAGCACCCCGCGTGTATAATCTCTCAGCCCGATAAAGTTGGAACTTCACCGCATCCACACCAGCCTCCGCAGCCAAATCAATAAGCCTCAACGCATGCTCGTGGTTTTTTTCCATATCATCACAATAATGCCAATTCGAGCCAGCCTCTGCGATAACAAAACACGGCTCATCCCCGCCAACCAACCTACCGCCTATCTTTATTTTCTCCATCAGCCCCCCTTAGCAAAAACAAGCACATCTTCATAATGTGCCGTCGGATCAGGGACTCCCTTCTCCTTGCATCTCTTGCGATAATTCAGAATCCAGAAACTTGGGTGGGTTATCTCCCTGAAGTATCTATCCACCAAACGGAATCCGCTTTTCTCCATTAGGCGTATGGTGTCCATATCCAACCGCACCTGCTTCCAGTTCCTGGTGAAATTTTTAGTCACAATCACTGCTCTTCCTCCGGGTTTTAAGACGGAGTAACATTGCTCGTAGACCTTGAACATCTCACTAAGATAGTTCTTTCCTTTTAGATTACCTACATTCGCTTTGTCTTTGCTATATGTGCTTGGATCAATTCCATTCTCCACACACATCTGTCTCTCTCGATCTCCCTTGATTGTCTGCCGATAACTCATGCGATCCGCGTCTCCATCATCAACCCGATCATCACTTAATCGATTACCGTGAGGTGGTGAGGGTATGATAGCGTCGATCTCCCCGTGCGGGAGATTGCTTATGTTGTCTTTATCCTCCGTAAACTGCCGCTCATGTCTCTGATGGAGTTTATCGTCTTTCCCGTGCTTGCCCTCATACCCCTTCTTAGCTATCCCCCCTCCAGTATTAGCTTTACTGAATGGAGGGCTCATCACTATAGCGTCTATATTTTTTCCATACTCAAGGTTCCCGATGTTATCTTTATCCTCTGAATAGTGCATTGAATCCAAAATACGGCGTGAGCCGTGTTTGGTGAAGTTCCGTTTATGTCTATTCTCTGCATTATCCCAGAATTTATCTTTATCTTTATTCCCTGCCCTCGGGGATTTTGAAAAAGGAGGGCTCATCACTATTCCATCAACGTACCCAGATAAAATCGTTGTAAGTTCCCTAGAATCCCCTTGGATGATTTTCGCCGAACCCACCCGCCCAATAACTGCCTGTTTCTTCAAAACCCCAATATTTTCATTACCCCAATCAACAAACTTCTGCTCGAACTCCACACCGATAGCATTCCTACCCAACCGTGCAGCCTCTAATATTGTGCTACCGATCCCTGCCATTGGATCTACGATGACTTCACCCTCCAGCGTCAAATTCTTGATTATCCATTGGGTTAAAAATAGATGCATTTTCGCAGGATGAGCTTGTGACTCAGGTGAATAACCAACCGTTCTCCGATCCAAATCCTTCTTCCATACCAGAATCTTGTCTTTCGGAATCTCTGGCTTCAGAATTATTCTATCATCCAGAGGGTAGGGGGGGTACTCGACCATCCTGTTAGTCGCCCCCGTAGGAGATATACTCTCTGTCATTGGTTGTCATCTCGAATTTCGTGCATAACTCATTGGAGGATATGTCTAGTAGCCGCATCTTGATCATCTCTAACTGGACTATTGCAGCATTTATCTTCCGTACCCGAGAAGACTCCTTCCAATCTATGATTGGTAGGAGATGAATCGGGTTAGCTGAGTTGCAGTCCTTTTCCATATTTCACTATCTCCACTTTTTTGATATTTGAGTTAATGATGTTTCCAAACGGATCCATTATCCTAACCCATTTCCCGTAGCTGAAAACGCCTTTAACCCTGCACAGTGTTTTCTTGAACTTAACCAGATCATTCGGTTG
>QNFX01000094.1 GCA_003650125.1 Campylobacterota bacterium | reverse complement strand
TCGGGTAAGATTTACAATAACTCCCCCATGGTCTGGAAGGGCTGCTCCGTGGAAATTCAAACCGGAACTATAGGGAATAAGAGGGATCAAGGTTTCATTGGCAAGTCTGACTACCTGCTGTATATCTTCTACACATTCAGCGAATACTACAAAATCTGGTTTTCTTCCGGGTGAAAAAGACTGATCTTGAGCGTATTCCTGTAATGTCTTTTCATCATCAAACACTTTCTTTTCACCAAAAATATCGACTAGCCTTTGCTTTGTAAGTGGCATGGATTTACTCCTATCGTATCGTCAAAAGCTGCTGTCCTTTTATATAAATAGTTTTCCGCTTGTCCTATGACTTTAATTTTCCCGCCTTCACATAAAATCAGCAGAGCACTCGTGAGGGGAAACCTGCCCGAATACATCCTTCAAAAACCTTCCTAAGGGGTATCGAACCCATTTTAGACAGTTTCTGAAACATGGCAGGCCTTTCCTTGGCGATAATGGGCATTACCTCTGCCAGCGCTCCCGCAATCAACTTTGGAGTTTCATAGGGATCAAAGATGCTTGGCAGTGGCTCTTTAATAAGGCTGAACATAAAATCAATCTCATCTGGAGTAAGAACATATGGAAGAGCTACATTTCGCATCATATCCTGATCGTTATACTTCTCAATCACTTCCTTTCTCCACCAATCAAGATAACTTTTTACGCCTTCTCTGGATATCTTTCCTTCAACTAAAGCATAGGTAACTGCGTTGGCTGCCTTCCATCCGCTGATTACCGCACCAGTCATCTCAGCCTCTGCACACCATACGGCATCAGAGATGAGAATGACTTGATCCTTATAGGGGTTTTCAATATGGGATAGCATATTACCCGCAGAAGTTAAGGTGCGCTTTTTTTCAGCTTTCCGAAACCACGAGGCAAAGAAACCTTTTTTGGAAAATCTTTCAAAGGCGGCTGCACTATCTATTCCCGAGGTAAGCGAAGTTACCATAGCAAAGTGTTCATCTTTCCCAGTTCGTGGTGTCATCCATATCCGCATGGGTGGGTCTTCATTAAGAAAGATCTGAAAAAGGGCATACTTTTCAGGAGGGTCTACCCCCACCATCTCATATCCCATAGTAACAGCGGTACCAAAAAACCTCCTGCCCCTGTTAAGTCCAAGTGTCGAAGCCAGCCGGGATGCTCTCCCGTCAGCACCGATCACGAAGGTACCCTTAAAAGAGGTGCCTTCCCGAGTGACGACTCTCACCTTTCCACCTTCTTTAACTGTCCTGACAACATTATAAGGATGGAAGACATCAACCTTAAGTGCATTAATTTCTTTCAGGAGGCCTTTTAAAAGCACTTCCTTATTATAGACCGTCGTTGCTCTTCCAGCTTCTCCCTTTTTCACATTTGTCTGATAATCCCCAAGCTGAATCTTATGACCATTATGGGCGTATATGACCCATGTATAAAAATCCTGATGAGGCCCTTCGTAGGGAATCGAAAAACCATACCACGGAAAACAGAGACGCTTTTCCCTGACATTCAAAATAACTCTTTCTTCCAGGTACTTCCCCGCAAGAGACACCAACATCATACTGCAGGCTCTATTAATGTCTGTAATCCGCTCTTTCCTCTCAATCAATGCTACATTAAGACCATTTTCCCCTGCAGTTTTCGCTGCCATAAGACCAGCAGGTCCCGCCCCGACTACTATGAGATCATATTCTTTTGCCATCTTCTCTCCCTACCCTTATTTAATGAATAATTTTTCTACTCATCCTTTACCAGGATAGCTTCCTCCGGGCATGCATCCTGGCAACAGAGACAGCAGTGGCACATTTCTGCTGCTTCCTCAGTCACCCGGGCCTTTTTTTGACCATCTTCCACATCTACCAATACCCACAGTTCCAGGCTGCATTCTTCAACACACTTCCCACAACCACGGCACTTTTGCTCATCAACAATATGTTTAACCATAAGCACGTACTCAATTTAAAGAGACGTTTTTATCTCGTCAACCTGTTTCTCAAATTCCGGATCACTCTCATACAGCCTTACCATGGCATCAAAGAAAGGAAACGTTGCCATTAGATGGACAGGAAGATTGGGATCGGCAATGTCTCCTTTTATAATTTCACCTTTTTCTCTGATTTCCATCAGATCAAAGCTGTTGTCGATCGCACCACATAAATCGACCGTCTTCATCTTCATGACAACATGGCAATCCTTTCGTATACCATCCTCCAGTGAGATCTTGCCATCCTTGATTACCTGGGTAATTTCATCCGCATCCAGCTTCATACCAACTTTATGATCTTTGAAATCTACCATCATCCCTTGTGCAGTCTCATCCACATTTGTGTGTTCAGCTCCTCGCTTGAGCATATCCATAACAGACATCGTTAACTCCTTTTTAAAATAAGATGGCAACCATCTGTTCTTGCAGATTGCTTTCCAAAGCTTCACTCACTGAATCGCATACGATTTCTCCAGAAAATCTTTTGCGTAATACGTCCCTTATAACCCCTCTCTTCCGTTTCACTTCTTTCCTCCTGGTATCATCCTTGATGGAATATGCCTCCTGCAGGAAGTTGAGATAACTCTTTAGATATTCCGTGTGAGGAGCAAGCGCTGCCAGACGCAGTCCTTCTTTATCAATGGGGACCTTAGCTGCCGTATAGACTATTGAACATAGGGATCGAATAGCGTCGCTTTCTTCAGGACAAATACCAGGGAGGCTGGCATATTTCTCCCAGAGCGGCTGCACCGACTCCAAATATCTTTTTCGATATTCTTCATCGATAAGAGAGTCTACCGTAGGCATAATATCTACCAGAAAGCGAATCTCTTTTTCCCCTTCCTCCCATTGTGACACAAACATGGGAAGATCGTAGTCCTCATCCGGAATGATGGTGCAGAAGCCATGGTGAATCTCTTTATTGAAATAGAAAGAACCGACACCTATCTTCTCTATCTTTTCTGCGTGAAAGGCCTTAAACCCTCCTTGCACCTGAGCAGTCTTAAACTCCCTTGCTGGTGTTAAATCATACCCACTCCATTCCTTGATTTCACTCAGCTTGAGTTGGTCCATCTGTTCCCTCATCTTTTCAAGATAGGGTGACCATTTTATACCTTCTCCCATCTATCCCCCCTTTTCAAAAGACTAAGCTTACAAAGAGATGATGCTTTCCTTCACCAAAAATCTTTTTCATCACCTCTCCTCCAGGATCCAGATCTCGATAATACTTTTGCATCGTCTTTTTCCTCTTAAGCATCTCCTGCTTATAGTCGGGATCATTGATTGGTTCCGCTTTTTCCAAGAGATCCAACCATACTCTGGCATACGCCACAACAGCCTCCATCACTTTCTTCCGGTCTTCTTTCTCTTCGACCCTTCCATCCAAACTGAAGGGGGAAAGCGTTTCGCGAGCCCAGGGCCAGGGTCCATACCTTCTCTGAACAAGGCAACGACCTTCCTTGGTAAAGCCTGGAATCGTGCGATATTTTCTCCAAAGGCCAGCAATCTGCGAATAATATTTTTTAAGATAATCTTCGTGTACCGCAATGTCCACGGTCGGCATGAAATCAGTGGTAACACCTACACGCGGAGCCGTTTCATCAAACTCACACGCAAAGATAGGAAGATCGTAATCATCGGTGGCGGTCATGTTAAGGGCACAGTACTTTGCTCTCCCCATATAGTGCAATTCCCCAATGGTAATCTTTTCAATCTTATCGCTTCCCTTAATCAGGTAAGGTTTATAAAACCCGCTGGCCATAGGAGCCTTAAATTCCCAGGCAGGCTTAGTATCCATCCCCTCATAAGTTTCAAGCGGTACCAGTTCTATACCTTCGAAGAGTTTATACTCGTCACATATCACTTTTGCAAAATCCACCATATCATTCCATCCTAGCCTTGCCATACCAAGCTCCTTTGAAATTCAAAAATATATAATTTCCTATCATTTGTGATTATCGATGTCAACAATATTTATAAAAAATTAATTTTGTAAATTATTGTTGACAGGACAAATTCACATCAAATTTCCTTGACTTTAATTATGAGTTAAGTAATATATGAGTGCGCTCATTAATATCACTTTCATTCAAAAAGTCAACTACTAATTTCCGTTATTTTGCATAAAGGCAGGACTATCATGAAAGATACTAAGAAGGAACTACAACGGAGAGAGCGAAAGAAGAAAGCGATAAGGGACGCTATATTTAAAACTGCACAAAAGCTGTTTGTCGATAAAGGGTTCGAGAATACCTCAGTCGAAAATATCACCGAAAAGATAGATATAGCCCAAAGCACCTTCTTTAACTATTTCCCACGTAAAGAAGACCTCCTCGCAGAAATATTTAAAAGGAAGCTCCCTTATCTTAAAAAAAAGTGTCATGAGATTCTGGAATTGGATGTACCCATCATAACAAAGATTAATGAAATATTTTCAACCACAGCCAGGATTGCAGCCAAACACGAGAACATTACACGGGCAATGTTGATTAAAAGCTTTACTACCTTGAACAATCAACAATATGATGGAATCTTTTTCGAAGACTTTAGAAACTCGCTTTCACTTATCTTGAAGCAAGGACAAGCTGAAGGCCATATACGTAAAGATATATCTGCAATTAAATTAGCAAATATGCTGGAAGGTGTTTTCACTTTGTTCGTCATTGATTGCCTCATAAAAAAAACATACGGCATGTCATCCGGGGAACTCTACAAAAGACTGAATATATGTCTTGAAGGAATGGCAACAGACACGAAATAGGGGATAGTTTTTCAGCTTCAGTAAAAACCGTAACTTTCTGAAAATAAATCAGGAGATACAATGAAAAATGGATACGATCTTATTGTCGTAGGCGCAGGACCAGCAGGGCTCACGGCTGCTATGGCAGCAGCAGAATGCGGCCTTAAAGTCGCTCTGCTGGAGAGGAAGGATACCGCTCATGAAATACTCAGAATGTGTGGAATGATGCTTGTTACACTTTCTGGAAACTATATGGGAGAACGGGTCATCCACAATGAGGAAAAAGGCCTTTTATGCTTTCCTCATCATGGCTTTAGCCTGAAATATGATGGGCCTACCAAAGATTTCTTCTCCTGGGAAATTTACTCTCCAGGTGGTGAAAAAATTGTTTTCGGTGATTATACGTCCAACCTTCAGAAAGGAAAAGCAGGGCGTGCAAGTGCAGTTTACAGCAAAAGCTGGCTTCTCAGAGGGCTGGTCGAAGAATGCAAACACCTGGGTGTAAACTTTTTTACTGGCGAAAACGTCATACATGCAAAAAAAGACGGTGAGGGGGTTGATGTTCTAACGTCAGATGGCAAGCATTTTAAAGGAGTTTTTGCTATCGCAGCAGATGGACGCCAGTCAAGAGTCGCAAGAAGTATGGGCTTGAACAAAAATAGAAGTTTTTATGCCTCGATAACGTCCATCGGATATGAAATGACCAACTTAAATCTTCCCCATCCGCAGGCTCTCTATCAACCGCTGGTTAAAAGTGGGGATCCTCCAATGATGGGTTTTATTCTCCCCCGTGCATCTAATTATCAGGGTGAAGATGTGTGGCTGGTCATGACATCAAATGT
>QNFX01000093.1 GCA_003650125.1 Campylobacterota bacterium | reverse complement strand
TATGCCCATATTGGGACATAATAAGTATATTTAGTCGCCTTACTATCTGGGTCTCCCACTTTTATTTTGCCCTTATCAACCGTATGCTTAATAATTTTAGATACCAACGAATGATTTGTTTTTGCTATTTTCAACCTTTCCCTAAAGGTTCTATTCATCATCCTCTCATTGGCCAGATATTTTAAAACACAATGTTGATAACAGGCCCTAATACGTTCATCCGGAGACATCTCTTGATATTTTTTCGGAGAATAAATAGTTACTTTAAAAATATTTGGAAGTTCTTCAAATTTAAGAGGAGGCAAATTATATAGCTCAATAGCAATTAACGCTCTATCAATTCCGCTTCCTCGGTCTTCGCATATACCTAGATGATACATGGCCCTAGCAAGGGTTTCATTTCTCGGCTCTGCGTTGTCAATAATCCTGTCGACAGATAAGTTTGGCATCAATGTTCCGGGGTTACTTATTTCTATTCTATCTGGAAAAATTTCCACCTTTGGATTAATGGAAATATTGTGAAGATCTTGATGTATTAAAGCATTTGCTAAAATTTCTCTGATCACAATTTTTGGATAAACTTTTACTTCCTCTCTTATTGCGTCCTTTATTACCTCACTTGAAGGTAAGGTTTGCATAATTAAATCAAGAATTGATTTAAAACCTACCGCATATCCTTTTTTACTTCCGAATTCTCTAATAGCATTTGTTCTTGTGGTATCGCTATAAACAATCACTCTGATTGACTTTCTTTCAAAACCTGAAAATTTTCCAACATCCTTGGCCAATAAAAGGACTCCTAGGTTTGTTATAATTTTTTGATCACCATTAAATTTCACAATCTTTCTTTTTTCTAACTCTAAAAAAATTTTTTCTGTGGAAGAAGGAACAGGAATATCTAGCAAATCAAAATATTTAGAATATTCTAACAGTGATAATACTTCTTCACTTGAACTTGAGGAAAAGGCCACGAGGTCTTCGAATTGATCAACTTTAGAAGACATAAGGGCCTGGGCCAATTGTTGATTATTCATTTTTTTTGTGGAGCTGGCCGTTCTCAAATAAGAATGTTCAATACCCTTTCCTCTAATATGAACTGGTTTTAATTTTGATTCTTCAACGTAAATTATAAGGATAGTTAGTCCATTATCATTAAATAGATGGTGATCAATTTTCACCCCAGGCCCGATGCCATGGTGGGCAATATTTCCCAAACGATTTATGATTTCCTTGGCGTCCCCCTCATTTATTCCTATCTTTTTACCTACATCATTAACTCCATAAACAAAAAAACCGCCACCAGGATGATTCCCAAATGCTGAAAGATGCTCCGCCAACCTTTTTTTGTCATCTGAGAGCTCTACCTTCCAGTCAAGTTCATTCAATTCATGAGGTGGATCCAGGCTTTTTTCTAACAGCCTTAATCCTCTTTCTCGCCAAGATTTCTCCATCACCAACCCTCCATAAAACACATAAGAAACATATAAGAAGCACATAAATCTGTCAATATTTTCAATATGTTATGCATAGTAATCATAAAAAGAGACCTTCCTAAACACATAAAAACTCAATTATATTCCTAAATAAAGAACTATTTGTTGAATTTTCAAATACGAAATGAAAGATTTTAGAATTTGATCTGGGTGTAGCTTAGGCCTCTCCCGCAGGATATTTAAGATAGGACTCCAATGCTCTTAGGATCATATTATTGGATTGGTTAATCCCCACCAGCACATTAAATAGTGTGGCCACGTCATCTTCTTTGAGTTTTTTCTTTTTTATAATACCGTGAATCTCTTTAACTAGAGAGTCATAGATTTTTTGATTCAGATCTTTAAAATCAAGGAGGGTCTCCATATCTAGTCCTCCCTCTTTTTTAAAATAGCTTTTAATCTCTTGGTACCAGGGAATCACCAACTCAGCTAACTCCTGGTAAAAATCATAGAGAAGATCTTCTCCCGAGTTACTAAAGTTTTTAAGGTCATGTTGAATATCTTTTATTTCCTTGGCGGAATAAACTAAAGACCTCGCTCCATCTACGAGCTCTCCTAACTTCTTTTTTTCTTCACTGCTAAGTCCCTCATCGACAATTCCCACTCTAAACTCTAAGAGCTCTCCTTCAATCCCCTTAATGATTCTATAGTTCTCCTGAAAGGATTTCTTGCTCATCTTAGAACTTAGGGCAAAGTATTCACTTTCAAACACATGGCGGTTAAAATTTAAAACCTTGTTCATTAAATCCCCCACCTGAGCTTCCATAGCATGGATGGAGGTCTCCACCACACCTTGTCCCACGCCAACTAGATAAACTGCCAACGGCCTTTTCTCTCGCTTAAATAACTTCTTTAAATACTTCGCAAAGAGATCGATGAAGGGGTAAAAAATGACAATGCCAAATAGATTAAACAAAGTGTGAAAGGCCACTAGCGAGTACAGCTCTCCCTCGATACCCACCAACCTAATTAACCCCATCAATTGATCCATAAAAATGAAGGCCAGCGTAGCGATAATTAAATTGTAGAAAAAATGCGCCAGTGCCACTCTTTTTTTATCTGGGCCCCCGCCAATGGCGCCAAAAAAGGTAGTGATGGTGGTGCCAAGATCTGCCCCGATAACAATAGCTACTGCTGCGGGAAAAGAAACTATCCCAAAATTTAGCGCACTCAAGGTAATCGCCATGGTGGCGGAGCTGCTTTGAATCACGGCCGTCAGTAAAAACCCAAACAGTAAAAAAGAAATTCTTGGATGTCCTGCCAGGATCGCAACATCAAATATTCCCTTCAAGGATTCTGCAGAGTCTTTCATCAGCTCCAGTCCACTGATTAAAAGTCCAAACCCCAAGACTAGTCTGGCAATTTCATATTTTCTGCTTTTTTTCACAAGTATTAGGGTAAGCAGAGCGCCAATCCCCAAACACCCGTGGGCAAAATTCACTATATTTAACTTAAAGCCTAAACTTGTGATGATCCAACCGGTAACAGTCGTCCCCAAATTGGCACCAATGATAACACCCACCGCCTCACTAAGCGCCATAAGTCCTGTGCCCACAAAAGCGACCACCATCAAAGAGACTAAGGAAGAGCTCTGTAAAACAGCAGTGGAAAAAGTCCCTGAAAATATCGCCCGCACTTTAGATTTAGTCCCCGCTCGAATCAACAAGCGAAGCTTTCTCCCGGACAGCTGCCCCAAAGAGTCCTCAATAAAGTAGAGCCCCGTCAAAAAGACGCCCAAACTCCCAACTATGCTCCAGATATTAAAATCGCTCACAAATTAATTATAGGGAACTAAGCATCAAAAGTTAAAGCACAAAAGCACTGATTAACTGAGATATCTCTAAGACACACCATAGAATCGCAAACGCCAGACCCACAAAAATGAGCAGTCCGGGTCCGAAACAAAAAAACCTTTATATAATTTTCTTCAAGGTATTATTAATTTTTGCAATAACCATCTTTAAATCGAGGTCATCAAGCTTGCTCTTTTTGAGAAAGTTTTGCCAATTTGCTCTAAAAGGCACCGTAGACTGAGAAATAAATTCTAGCTTAGTCTCTCTATTTTCAAGTGTTGCCAAAACTGCTTTTTTTAGCAGCATTTCATCAAGAGCATTACTTTCTATTAACCGATAGCAATCATAGAAGTCTTTCATCCTGCTATTAAGTTCTCCTAAATGAAGTATGGCCTCAATCTTTTCAGAAAAGATATATTCCGGCGGATAAGCATTTAAATTAAGACTTTCTTCAAACAATGGTTCTTTGGATTTCATTAACTCAATCACTAATGCGCTTGCTCGAACAACATCTCCCATAGCGATATCTATAGATACTTTGTTTTTGATTTGACCAAGCTCTCCTTGGACTGAAATTCGCAGGCCTGGAAATTTTTTATGTTCAATCGACATCTCACCAACTTCAATCTGTGAAAAGATGAAATTATCTCCCACATTTATGGCCGCTATTTCCTGCATCATTTTCTCAATATTTTCCCTCAGTCCAATTAAAAGAAAATCGATATCTTTAGTTTCTCGGCCAAGCTTTATATATTGGGCCAGACACATCCCGCCTTTAAAAATAAGCTTGTCAGCATAGGCAGATTTTCCAATACGAACTAGGAAGCGTTCAAGAAAAAGAGTATCTAATAGCGAATTGAAAGGGATCTTCAGTTGCTTTGCTCATGCTATTAGCGCCATTATATATTCCCGAACTTTCGATGCTCGAAGCAAGGTTGCATACTTGCTTAGTTTTTTAATATTTGGTTTTCCATTAAGGTAGATTTTTAGCGCCTTCATGGCCGTTTCAAAATCAAGCAGTCTAAAGGAGTCAATGATGGTTCTCTCCACATCAAATATTTTAACTTTGATGTTTGCCAGCTCTATTTCCATCACTCCTATATCCATATTTCTCATCCTCACAATATGGCACATGGGAAATTTGGCCTTAGAGTTATTATTATCAACTGCGATCCAAAACTCCTTCATTATTTCATCAGTCAGTTCATAAAAATTCAGAGCTGAAATGAGACAGATCACACCACCCTTTATATTACTTGCGGCAATGGCCATATCTTCCCATTTAAGGTTTTCCATTTTTGTTTCATATTTTGATGAGCAATAGACTCCTCTAGCGATTCTTAGAAGCTGCCCTGTTTTAACGTAGTAACTGAGCATGCGGGGAGACAGCCCAAACTCCTGAGCTTCCCTGGTGGTAAAAGATGCTTTCCCTGCGAGTTTTTTGAGTTTCATAGCTTTGTAAGTTGGAACCCTCAATTTAATTATTGAGTGCTTAGATTACATTATACACCAACTCTCAAGCATGTAAACTAACACACACGCTAAGAATAACTGAGGTCTTTTAATTACAATAAGATGCCTTAACTATCAAATATTTAAGGCAGAAAAACACTCATTAACTGAAACATCCCTAAGACAAACCATAGAAGCGCATTCGCTCAACCCACAAAAGTGCCCCGTCCGAGTCCTACACTCCAAACCCTCTACAAAAAAGAAGGGATGAGTTCTCTCATCATAGGGATGCCACTCAAGAGGAAGTTCCGGCCCAAAGAAGGTATAGGTTTTAACTCCCAGAGCTACGCAGATATGTTTTAAACCCGTATCATTTCCAATATACATCTCTGCCTTACCCAGCTCTCTCGCAAGAACATTTAAAGGCCATCTGACAATCTCACCAACAATTCCAAGCTCTACTAGCTTCTCACCGATCTCATCATCCCCAGGGCCTAAAGGAATCATAATCTCCATTTCAGGATTTTTGCTTTTAAGCTTTTCAGCTAGCTCTACATAATATTCCAGCGGCCACATCTTAGTGGCTCTGGTAGCAATTACTCCTAAAATGATCCGCTCTCTCTTTTTAACTGCTAGAGGCATCTTTGGAGCATAGTCTAAATAGCTAGGTATCTCTTTTCCTAAATAAGTAAAAATACCATCTAGATCTCTTTGAATGAGGGGTTTTATTTTTCCATGATCAACAACACCTGATTTTCTATCTAAATGATGATTGTGATAAGTATAAGAGGCGCCACTTAAAAAGCTATAGAGCTTAAAGAACTTCTCCGTTCTCCCGCTTTGATG
>QNFX01000092.1 GCA_003650125.1 Campylobacterota bacterium | reverse complement strand
TGATGGTGATGTGAATCTCAACAATATTATAGAAGACTTAGAGCGAGTGGAACTCGATGGAGAGAAGTATTTAGGGATATTAAGTCCTAGAGCAAAGCAAAAATCGTTTAATCGAAAGCTTCATGAGAAGCTTAATGCCATAAGGAGCTTTTTAGAAAATCACTCAACGGATAGTTCCTATTTTCTTAAAGAAGCAGGAAAAGCATGTCCCGATATCTCTGGGGATTATAAAATAATCAACCGGGGAGGAAGTAAGGAAGTAATTTCTATCAGATCAAAAGGTTGTCAGGTTTTTGAAGTATCTAGATCTCAACAAAATAAAGGCCCTGTTATAAAACTTCAGGCCAATCAAAAATGTCGAAATGGGCAGGGATATTATTTTTGCTCTAGAGGATATAAAACTGCCGCAGGTCATACCGAGTTTAGTTTTTTTGAAAGATGGGAAGCACAAAGTTGCACCAAAGAAAATTGGCTCAGGATCGATGAAAAAGGAAAATCTCTTACTTCTAAAGTTCGCCAGAATTGCAAAGGGGTGGAAACCACAATCTATGAAGATGAATTTTTAAAATTAGAAATGATTAATTAAGGACGATACCAACATCTTGGTCTCTCAGCATTTTTAGTTACACAAGAGCCTATGGTGGGGTTTTTGTTGTCAAACATAATCTGATGTTTATCTTTGCAGTTTATACCGTTTAAAAAGGTATCTAAGCGGCATTGAGGGGATGGATGTCCATATTCCATCACGTAGGCAACGCTTTGATCGATTTTTTCTAGATCTGGGTAAGTTTCAAATTCTCTAAGGCTATGAAAGACTTTGCTCACAGATAGAGCGGCCATGGCCACGCGGATGCATAGAGCATCTTCTAGGCCACATCTTGCCTGTGCTTTTCTTAGATTTTTGCTGGGTGCACTTTTGATGATCTCTCTATTTTCGATATGGTTTTTAAAAATTCTAGGAAGGCATTTAGAAGTCGCGAAGTAGTCGGACTGTCCCTCAATTGAAGACCAGCTAAGCTTCTCAGAGTTACCTCTAAGCGCTTTAGGTGCTCCACCCATATAATGTCCTAGTTCATGGCAGACAATTAAAAGAAACCCATCTTTAGAGAGCTCTGGGTGTCGGGCCATCCCTCCCATGATTTTGATCACAGGGTTGTTATTTAAGTCACGGGTGGAATAGGCGTTGACCTTGTCGTTATCCCAAGAGTCTTCAAAAATTAGGACTTTTCGGTATTTTTCTTTTATGGTTTTTTCGAAGGCCTTAAGGACTTGGTTTTGTAATTCTTGGTAGCTATAATGGGAAATTCCATTAGTGCTTTTATCATAAGGTGAAAATCTGAGGTGGTTTTCTGGAAAACAGCTTTCTGCCGAAAAGGCGTTATTTGCAAATAACACCAATATGAGAAAAAAATATTTTATCTTCATGTTTTTCATAACAAAATCTCTTAGCTAGAAAATAAATCAAACATAACTAGTTTAAAATGATAATAATCATTTTAAACTAATGCGCTAGTACTATAACTACAAATGTAGGCCTTTATTAGGAGAAAATTATGCAAAATCCAGTAGAAAACTTCATGACTCCAGCACCTCACACTGTTGGGGCCGAGCAGACGCTTCGTTATGCAGAGCAAAAGATGCGTGAGCATGAAATAAGGCACCTGCCCGTTCTCGAGGGTGGCGAGCTTGTCGGTCTGGTTTCTCTAAGAGATATCCGATTAGTTGAAAGTATCGATAAAAACCTTGAGCAAGTGGTGGTTGGAGAGGCCTGCTCTTCTGACCCCGTAATGGTGGAAAAAGGAACTTCACTGTCAGATGTAAGTAAGCAAATGGCAGAAAATAAGATTGGTTCAGTGCTCGTTATGGATGGCAATAAATTAGTAGGGATTTTTACCTGGATAGATGCTCTGCACGCCTTAATTGATAAGAGCTAAAGATCCTCAAAAGAATCTAAGATGCCCCTTAAGGTCGCTTTTTGTACTTTTTGCATAAGATTATTTCTAGCTATGGAAATATATTGTTTTAATTCAGAATTAGAGAGCTCTTTATAGGCATAATCATATCTAATTAATGCCAGATTTTTAAATTTAGGCCGGGCATATTTTTTTAAGATGGAGAGAGTGGACTTAACCTTGCTTTCGGGAACTCTTTTTTTCCTAGGTAAAATCTTGTTGAAACCTTGATGAAGCCCTTTTATAGAATGGAGAGTTATTAGAAAACTCCTTTCTCCATCGCCTTTTATCTCTTCTAATTTTTTTAAAAGTTTGGCCCGGTAGGAATTTTTATCTGTTGGCAATTGAATTAGACTTGCTTTAACGAGGAGATCTTCACTTGATAAATACTCCTCTAAAGAGGCCACTTTTTTCATTATAGGAGAAGAGAAGATTTCAATCAGATCTTTTAGCTCTTCTGGTGAAAAAGTATCTAGTATCTGGTCTTTTACTTTTTTTGAAATAGCATCAACCCCTAGCTTTTCCTGAATCAATTGTTTGATTTTCTCTAAGTCCTCCATTGAGAGCTTCTTTAGCATTTTGGGGTTGGCGAGATGTTTATTTAAAATCTTTTCTGGTAGGCCAAGCTGGGCCCAAAGACCTGAGGAATCAAGGTAGGTCTCAATTAATCTCTCTTTTTGAAAAGTGCTAATCTTTTCTTGTTTGAGTGGCCCTTTTGGGAGTGTTTTCGTAATCGGTGGAGGGGCAATAGGTGTTTTAGTGGCCTCTGTCCCTTCATAACCAAAATTAAGGTATAAAAAGGCCATAGATAGGCCAAATATGAGGGGTAATAGGATTTTTTTCAGCATCAAAGCTCCCTTTGACACATATCATAACAAAAGCCTAACACTAAAAACAATATTAAAATTTCTCATATATAGGAAGATCCTTGGTTTCTTGTGGTAGTGAAAATAGCTAATGAATAATAACTTTTTAAAATTAGGTATTTGCTTTCAAACCTTGGCACAGGTCATTCAGGTTTCTCTTTATGGTTCCGCACTGGGAACCTTTCTTTTTCTAAATCTGGATATAGGAGAGTCTTCAACTTTTATGTTGGAGAAAATTATAGCGTTGATAATGGTAGGGGTAGTTTCACTACTTCTCGTAAATAAATTTCCTCAGGGAATTTTGCTAGTTGGTCTTTATTTTTTCATTGAGGCCTTCATGATTTGGATCAACGGTGGTAGGCCCCATTCTCAATTGTCTTTCTTTACCCATATGGCACGATATCTCACTCCTTTTGCTTTCTATGCTCTCGTGAAGGGGCATGAAAAGGTGGGAATAAATCTGTTAAGATGGGCCATAGGATTTACTTTCATTTTTCATGGTATCAAGGCCTTGCAATACAACCCACTTTTTATTGATTATGTGATGGAAGGGGTTGAAGGACTTTTTGGCATTGCTATAATGGAATCAGGTGCAAAACAGATCTTAGTCGTGATTGGCCTTTTTGATGTTTTGTTCGGTGTATTGGCAATATTAAAATGCCCTCCTTGGGCCTATTTTTATATGGCACTTTGGGGCGGGATTACGGCATGGTTTCGAATTTATTTTCATGGAGACCTTGGAATACTTCCTATGTTTGTTAGAATTAATCACTTGCTAATTCCCTTATACCTAGGGTTTTATCTTAAAAGACCTAAGGTGGAGTCCTTATATGTTTAAAGTTATTTCGATGTTTTCAATTTTATTGTCTTTTTCCCTCTCAGCAGAGGTTGATCATATACGGGTTTTATTTCAGGAAAGGCCCTATGAAAATGTTGTGGTTGCCTTTACTCAATTTGGAAAAAGTGAAGAACAGGCAGTTGTTTATTTTGATGAGGTATCTCGCAGCGGAAAAATAGACGGATATGCTAAAAAACAAAATTTTAATATTAAAAGACTTTATCATGGTCAAAATAAGGCCTTTGTTGTGGCCCGTAAGTTAACAGGTCTTAAACCTGCTACTAATTATTATTTCACTATAAAAGTGGGGAATGTTACCTCTCGGGAGTATTACTTTAAAACAGCTCCTAAAGATTTGAATGCTCAATTCAAATTGCTTTTTGGTGGAGACTCTAGATCAGACCGTGTTGCAAGAAAATCAATGAACCATCTAATTAGAGATCTAGTGCAAAAAAATGGTGATATTTTGGCGCTTGTTCATGGTGGAGACATGGTTTGGGATGGGGCCGAATGGGATGAATTCTCTGTTTGGCTATCGGATCATGTGGAAACTATCGGACGTGATGGAAAAATTCTTCCCCTAATTGTCGCGAGGGGGAATCATGAGAAGGATGCCCTTCTTTTTCAAGATATCTTTGTCTTAGAAAATCATTTAAGTGATGCCTATTATGTAACTCAAATGGGTAAGCTTTTACTTTTTAATTTGAATACTAATATTAGCCACAAAGGTAATCAGAGAAAATGGCTTTTAAGTAAGTTGGAAGAGTTGCCCAAAGAACACAATTGGCTCCTTGCCAATTATCATCGTCCTGCTTGGCCTGCGGTGAAGTCTCCGGGCAGAGCACTGAAATATTGGGTGCCAATCTTTGAAAAATATCAGTTTGATTTAGTGTTTGAATCTGACGGACATGTCTTAAAAAAGACTCAGCCAATTTTTGAACGGCAACTAGACTACGAGAAGGGAATCATTTATGTCGGTGAAGGTGGTATGGGCGTGAAGCTTAGAAGGCCTCGAACCAATAAGTGGTATTTAGAGGGGCCTGGCTACGCCACCAGCAAGTATCATGTCTTTATGCTTGATGTGAGTTCATCCAAGATGACCTGTTCTGTGGTCTTAAAAAATCAATCGATCTACGATTCTTTTGATCTGAATCCTAGGAAAAGACCTCTGTTATAAAAACTTTTGACAGGTGTCTTTTTTTTATTCAATTCTAACGAGGGAGTTTTTCTAACTTCCTGAAAATAGAGCATATTATTTCCCATAATTGGCATTGAACTTGCTTTTATATAAAGGAGACTTCTAACCTAAATGGAGAAATTAAAATGATAGCTTTGCTAACAATTGCATTTATTATTTCGGGCCCTCTCTTTGCGAATAATGACCTTGCTTCTGTCGTGAAGCTTGAGCAGAGTATTTCTGGTACCCATGATTTTAATTTTTTTTCTGATGGAAAAACCTTTCCTATGAACCAGGTGATTAAGGCGAGTTCTTGTCAGGTTCAAGTACACACCTACGCCAAAGGTATTGGGCAGGTTTATTCAGATAAATACGATATGATAAGGCATTTCACTTACCGTATGCCTGGTGAGGATCGGGGAACCTACGGGACCTATGTTGGAACGAAATCTCTTTTGAAGGGAAAGTGGAAAATTCTTTATAACGACAAAGAAAAAAGAGATGTGATGGCATCAAAGCTTCGAAAGCTAAGTTTTCTTTGTAAAAAAATAAATATTCGTAAACATTATAGAAAAATTCAAAAAGAGTCTAAAGAAGAGGTTGATTGGGTTGGCAATTTATATAATGGAGATTTACATACCGGTAGCAAGGTAAACACTAGTGTTGAAAATAAGATTGCCAGTTTAGATGGAAGGCAGTCTTTTATTGAACGTATAAAATCTTTGGAAAATGCCCAGGAGTCCATTTATTTGCAAACTATGATTTTTAGAGGTGATAGGCCGGGGATCTATATTGCTAATAAATTAATGGAAAAGAAGGC
>QNFX01000091.1 GCA_003650125.1 Campylobacterota bacterium | reverse complement strand
GAAGGTGGGAGTGGATCCCATGAACTACTTCAAATTAGACGCAACCGCTCTTAAAGATGTATGGAGATATATCAGCAAGCCACAGCTAGAAGAAGTGAGGTCCAAACTGACTTTGGAGAAAAGTTCTAGATTTGGCGGGAGAAAGCTGTAATACTGACGTATGCATTATGACCGCTTAGGAAAACAAATAACAGAGAGGGAGTTTAAAAAGCTCCTTCTCGACCCTTCTTTTATACTCGTTAAGGATACGTGTTACGCAGGGTTCTACATTAAAACAATCTGGACTGGTACCCCTGAAGGTGAACACAAGCTTATTTTTTTTACCACTGTAACTAACCTAGAGTTAAATAATGTATTCATTACTATGTCTCACTCAGCAAATGAAGAAGAGGCCATTCTTTTTCACGATAAGATGGCAACTAGATTTGAGCATGGTTATTCCATGAGAGTACATAATCGCAGGCGACCAGTTACTATCTAGCTTTCTTGTTTCCCTAATGCTAGATTGATACTCATGAAATGGTTAAAAGAAAAAGCACGGAATTCAATATTTATTTATAGAATGATTGGGACTGCTGGTAACGGCCCTTTGGTGTCCGATGACGGTACTCCTTTCACTATAGAAGGTACTTTGGAAGAACTAAGCAGGGACTTGGGCAAAGAGGTGCAAGGTATTCCCAAGGAAGAAGTAGAAAGTATGCACGGAGACATTTTTGTATATGCCGGATTTGAGCCTACTCCCATGGGAGGCATGGTCAAGACTACATTTGACAAGAATGGTCGAAAGGCGATAAGACTAAGGTATGGCGATGGTAGCCAAGAGATAAGGTCTGCCACAAAGGATCGTTATATGAATACAGGAAATGATAAATCTGTGTTAACCAAACCATGTTCCGATGCCGCTAACAAGGTGAAGCAAGCGCATGTTCGCAGTGCTGCTTCTGCCTTTCACAGGAGAGTGAAATGAAAATTGGTGGAATTGTATCTTCAAATAAAGGTCGAGGCCGTCGGGGAGATCCGATTCCTCTTGAGCCTGAAAAGAAAGTAAAGTTTATGGCCAGACAGGGAGTTATTAGTAAACCTCCTGAAGGGTATAGATATATTCCTTGCAGAATGAACATGCGCTCTAAAGTTGATGTGTTCCAAGGGAGAAAAGAAATGAATGAGCCATCTCAGTATGGTGGGATCGTCGAGGTTATCTATAGACCTCTTAGACTTAAAGATGACCGATTGTTTCCTGAGCAATCTGCTATTGTTAAGATCAGATGCGAAGACTCTAAAGATGACATCGGAATTGACGATTTAAAGATATTAGACTTCAAGGTACTTCAGTAAAAAATCTTCTTCTCTGGGTATAAGGTAGATAGACACTTTATTATTCAGAGGAGGAACAATGCAAGAAAATTCATGGGATAGGATGCCTGCTCGCCCGAGCAGGACTCCTGAGTGGAGCCCGGTTGAGATCGAGGATCCGGACTGGTGGGTAGAGGACTACTATTCTTATGGCCGTGGCATCCTGTCACAGTACGATGCCAACAACTTTGATTTAGATCACCCCGTGCTTAATTACATGAGAAAGCAATTTCGCAGGTTTAACATTAAGCCTCCGTGTGATGATTTGATGGAATTCGCTTGGAACACCATATTCAAGGTGGTGGATTTAATTGACCCATTTTTTATGTTTGAAGGTTTCACCGATGTCATAGAAACAGAGGACTGCTATTACTATCAATACTCAATAAATGAGATGGAGGGGATAGTGGATCCTGGTGAGATATCTCCTGACCAGTTAAAGACTTTTGAGTATTGGCCTGACACGGTTAATGAGCCTGGAGGAAAAGCGGCATGGAATGTTTTAAATGACAATCCCGGGTTTGAAGAGATGTTTGAGTGTTTGCATGATATTTGGAAGGACGAGGTGGACTCGGATTTGAACTACAATCCTGAGGTCACAGAGCTTGCTAGGAGATACGGTAGTCAGTTTATGAAGCTTTTGCACCTTGGTTCTTGGGCAGGTCTGATGTGGATGCTTGACCCAACGGATAAGTCTGCGGCCCATTGGAGGAAGGAGTATCACCCTATCTTTAGAGCGTGTTATGAGACCGGTAGCTGCATTATAAAGGAGATGACCATCTTTGATGCTAGTGAGTTCAAAAAGATCAACAGGGCGTCTAAGAGTTGCGCTTCTTGTGGTCTTAGGGCCTGGTGTGTGGAATTGGTTGCAGGTAAAAAGGAGGCCCACTACACATGTGAGAACTGTCATACAGGGGGGATACCATTTCCTGGTTTGGATTGCGGTCAGCGAAAGTGCTACAAGTCCAGTTGCCCTTTTCATCCGATTCAAAAAGCTGAAAACCCTGAAGCTGCTAGGTTTCAAATGAGAATGAGAAAAGCGGAGGATGTGTTTGGCCCTTTACAGAAGTTGCCAAACGGTAAGCTCACAAGGCCTATGCCTGGTTGGGTAAAGATGGAAGAGATAGCAATGAAAAAGCATGCCCAGTCTATCACAAAGATGGTGGGAGCAGAGATGTTCAAGTTTTTGGAGGAGATGAAGAAATGAGAAACTTAGATTTTAGAACAGATTCGATAGCGTTTGCGAGGTTTCTCAGAGACAACGAGCTTCCTGGTTTTGTTGAGCAGTCCAAGGCCATGTATGACGAGGAGGCAAACCACGGGATCATGTCGGATTCGTTGGTTGATTTGGCGGGAGAGATGAGAAGGTTCTCCTGCAACTCATCCCATAGGCTGTATGTGCACGCTAAAGACATGTACAAGAGAAAATACGAGCAGGTAAACATTGCCTGCTTGAAACGGTATTTGTGGGATGAGCTTGATAATCTTCTTGAGGACCAGTGGGATAATATACCTGCCAAGAAGGAGGTCTTAAGAATGGCCGAAAAGGAGGAGAAGCTTAGGTTCTGGTTGAGTGCGGGTGTTGTGTCTGAGTTTATGAGATCGGGAAAGATCCCTGATGAGAATGACTACAGGCCTGGAGTCCCTATGAACAAAGAGTACCTGATGAGTCGGGAATACCAAAGATGGACTTAAAAATAGCCCCCTATGTTAGACTTACTAGCATGGGGGGATTATGTATAAGAGTATTTTTTTAACTATTGGTATTTTGTATGTACTTAATCAGGGTTTTGTGGAGTGGAATGAGAATATGCCAGAGTATGACGTGGAGACAGAGGAGTTGATGTATGTGCCAGAGGTGGGTAGTTACTATCCTGTGCAAAAAGAAATAGGCTTTGATAACGTCTACATGAATGACCGCCACCCTTACTGGGACGATGATGATTTGACGATGGGCCACTGACACGATAAAAACTTACATGAACGAAGCAAAAGCAACGGAAGGTTTCATCAGGTGTTTGAAGTCCGTGTCGTATTTTCGTAAGATATCAGACAGGTTCCAGGTGGGAGTACCAGATATCTTGGGTTGCTATAAGGGAACCTTTGTAGGAATTGAGGTTAAATCTGTTGCAGAGGTACCAAGAGATGGTATGGCACCCAGGGCACACCCGTTTTCAACCAGACAAATAAGAGAATTAAAAGAGATAGATAAAAACGGCGGGATAGCTATCGGAGCTGTTATCTGTGGTAAGCGTTTGTATTGGGCCTACCCTGAGGATATAAATAATGAGGGCGCGATAAGCTGCCACTATGCTGAAACTGATGGCAGGCTGTTAAAAGGTGAGTGGGATATAACTTTATTTTTGGAGGATTTATGGATGTCGAATTTGATAAGGAGCAGATGAAAGGGGAGCTTGAGGTTAATGCCGAGGCCACTTTAAAAGAAGAGAAGTTTGGTTGGTGCCAGGTGGATCATGGAAAGAATCAAGACGGTGACTATGTGTGGAACTTTTTTCCCTGGCATCGTTCTAGGCCTTTCCCAGATAAAATGAAGACATTGTTGAGTATCATACACACATACTTGGACAAGGTTATCCCAGAGGATATTAAGGTGGAGGTTACACAGCCTCCAGCGGATTGGGAGATTAAGCTGATCACAGTTGAAGCTAAGGGCCTTGCTAATAAGTGGAATTTTGACGAGGAGAATATGTCTAAATATCTTCCTACAATTGGCGATATGATCTCACACGAGGTGGATCTATGGCAAAAGGAAAGCAAGGTTGTTTAGACGGTATCTTGGAGGACTGGATTTTGGATTTCTGGGATTCTGAGGAAGATATTGTAATTAGGGTTAAGGGCATGATCTTTAGGAGCGCGCTTATTGAGGATGAGACCTTTATGATCACCAGCAAGGTATTAGATCTTGATATGGAATCTAAAGTGGTTGATACGTCCACTGGAGTATACAGGCTAGGAAGACCTGACAAAGAGTTTTTAAAGAAGGCCAAGTGGCTTAGAAGCTATATGAAATAAGGAGATATCATGACAAGAAGAAATTACTCAGTAGATCAGGTTAGAGAAATGCGGTACTGCATACAGGAGCGGGTAGCTGGTTTAGGAGATAAATCTAAGAAGGGTATGGCCCTGTTGTTAAATTCACAAGGATTTAAAAAAACTAATGGCAAAAAGTTCGTGGCCTCTGATGTGTCTAATTTTATTCACACGCACATGAAAGAGGACAATCTCCCAAAGGACCCTAGGGGGAGAAAACCCGGGACTATCTTTAAGGGAGTACACCCTCCAAAGAAAAGACGCTTCCTGCTTAGGCTTGAGGCTTATGAAGTGATGCTTCTTATTTTGATTGCTTGTGCTGGATCGGTTGCTATAACCTACGCGGTGCTGTCGCAATAGAGCCCCCATGGCCTTTGGATCCTCCTAACAGGTATGAAGAATATCTTGACCAGCAAGAGGAGTCTCTTTGTCATATGGTACTTGCCTGGGGAGACCATAATCCTTGGTTTGAAGAGTCCTGGGCAAAGGGCTTCGTTACTAGCTTAATCAGCTATCTCAATTGGACTAACTGGAAGGGAGAGGTTATAAATGAATACCTCTCTGAAAAACAACGACATCATCTAGATAAAATCATAGATAAATACAGGGTTGTGGAGGAGTATGTGTATCTCATGGACAACGGGTATTTATGAAATGGTTAATACTGATATCACTTTTTTCCTGTAGTAAGCGTGAGGCAGAGCAGTCTCTTATAAGGCTTGCCAATGTGGCCAACGGTATTATAACGGAAGCTCCAAGAGATCATGATGTTCGTGTGGGCAATTACATTATCCCATCTTCCTTGGTTGAGTCTGTGGAGAAGGTGGTGGATCTTAAGATAGAGGATGCCCTGTTTGATTACAAAGACTGTCTAAAGACCAAAGAAGATCTGAGCAAACTCTACATGCGTGTGTATACGCTGGAGAGACTATATATAAAGGAGAAATGAATGTATTTACTAGGACTTGATTTAGAGACTACCGGGCTTTCCCCTGAGCAAGACGAGATTATTGAGATTGGGTACATGATGTGGGACACCTCCATTAATGGGCCTGTGTTGATTGGAGGGGCACTGGTTAAACCAACAGTTAAAAAACTGCCTCAGATCATTGTGGAGCTCACGGGTATAACGGATAATCAATTAAGAGATTTTGGTATGGGCCTTAAAGACGGGCTGTTGAGGCTATCTGCTTTGGCATCTAGAGCTGATTATATTGTGGCCCACAATGGTATTAGTTTTGATCGCAAGTTCTTGACCAATGCTTACACGGAACTTAACTTACCTTTCCCTGATAAGTACTGGATAGATACCAGG
>QNFX01000090.1 GCA_003650125.1 Campylobacterota bacterium | reverse complement strand
TTTTTAAATTAAATGATAAAAAATAGAAATTGACAAAGAAAGAGATAATTATTTAAAAAAATTATTGAAAAGGGGAATAATTTAAATGGAAAATAATAAAATTAAATTTATTACTCGGACTGGAATATTGTTAGCGGTAGCTTTGGTTGTACAGATGGGAGGTTTCCCTCAACCGATAACCGGCCCGCTGATTAACACAGTACTTTATCTTTCAGCCTTATTGGTGGGAGGTTGGAGTGGAATCATTATTGGCATTTGCACGCCGGTTATTGCTTTTATGAGGGGGATTTTACCAGCACCCTTGGGTCCAATGATTCCTTTTATTGCTTTAGGCAACGGTGCTTTAGTGGTTGTTTTCAGTCTATTAAAAGGAAAAAATAAAATTTTTGGAATTATTATTGCTTCCTTGGTAAAGTATTTAATTTTGTTTACAGCAGTAAGTTATATAGTAGATGTGCCTGATAAGATAGCTCAAATTATGAGTTTACCTCAATTGTTTACTGCTCTATCAGGTGGTGTAATTGCTATATTGGCGTATAAAGCTTTATGGGTTATCGGTATAGACAGAACAAAAGAGCCCTTGAAAGATAAAAAATAATAGCACTCACAAAATTTCTTACGGGGAATAAAAAGGTGTAAATTTTACTAAGATTAGTTTTATTTACATCCAGAGAGTAAAAAAATAGTATATTTTTGATCTTTAAAGAGTTCACTTTTGAAATGTAACTAACAACTTCATTTCTCCAAGTGGCACTACATTAGGTTTTTAACTACAATCCCTTATTTTAACAAAATTTTATGTTTGTGTGCATGAAAAAGTGTGGAAGTCGGGGGACTGCTGGGAAGTCGCTCTCATCCCCACCCTTACAGATGGGGAGTTCCCGTTATATTAAAAGAGAACTAATTTTATCCGCTAAGGGGGAAAAGAAAATTGATTTATTTTGAGGAACTTTGATATTTAATATTTTCATTTTTATAACAATACCTCAATATTTTAAATATCAATTTCTTTCTTTTTGCCCCACAATCCTGCTCTCTCTGAGACCTTCTGCACACCCCCTGGACTGATTACTTTTTTATTATTGTTTTCTTTTACAATGACCGAAGCAATAGTCCTGCGTCCCCAACTAGGATTTTTTTTCTTTAGTTCGATTATCCTACAGGCATATTTTTCTGGAACTCTCCCCAGGTTCTTTCGTGTATGTTTTTTTGGCCTTCTTATCCCTTCTATCCCTTGTTCTAAATAGCGAGGATACCATCTACGGAAAGTGTTTATAGATAATTCTGCTCTTTTACAGGATTGGCTAATGTTACGAGTCTTTAGGTAAATCTCTATCATTAACCTTCTTTGGGCAAAAGTGGTAGGCCTAATGTATCTTTTGACCTTTATTTTTTCTTTCATTTTTTGACCTCTTGTCTTTTATTTTAAACTTTGCTGCGCCAGTAGTCAACATCTGCGTGACCAGATAATAAAATATTTTTTTAAAAAAGAAGGATTTTTGAAATTTATATGGTATTATGAATGTAGGAAAATGTGGAAAGGAGTTTCCGTATTGTGGAAAAGCTAATGAGAAAAAATGAGAAAATAAAATCTATAGACAGAGCCCTGAACTTATTAGAATTTCTTTCAGCCAATGAGCAAGAAACAGGCATAACTGAAATAAGTAAAAAGTTACATGTGGGGCTAAGTACAGTGCACAGAATACTAACTACCCTAAAATCTCGGGGTTATGTTATTCAGAATCAACAAACAAAGAAGTATAGATTAGGAATTAAGTTGTTTGGGCTTGGTTGTGCAGTGCAAAGCACAAAACGGTTGGTCGAAATAACTAAACCCTATCTTAGACAGTTATCGCAAAATACTAATGAGACGGTAAATCTGGCAATTTTGGAGGGTAAAGAAGTTATTTATCTTGATACAATTGAGAGTCCAGAAATTTTGAGGACAGAGATTATGGCAGGGACCAGGACCCCAGCTCATTGTACTGCTTTAGGAAAAGTCTTGTTAGCTTTTATTGCTGATGTGGAATTTGAAAGCCTATATAAAAATGATGAACTGCTATCTTCTCTTACTTCCAAATCTATATCTTCGTTAAAGGAATTAAAAAAATGTTTGAAAAAAGTCAAAGAACAAGGTTATGCAGTTGATAGCGAAGAATATAAAATTGGCGTTAATTGCATAAGTGTCCCTATATTTGGTAGAAATGGAGAAGCCATAACTGCTATTAGTATTACAGGTCCGGCATCACGTTTTACTATAGACGAAATGGAAAAAGTTAAAGATATACTAATGACTATATCGAAAGAAATTTCTAATCAATTTTTAGATTATTAGAGTAATTAGAAGTAATAAAAAACAGAAATAGAAAGGAAGAATTGAAAAATGGTTAAAAAGAAGACTCGTTTGGATTTCATGAAAATGAAAAAGGAAGGAGAACAAGTAGCCTGGGTAACTGCTTATGATTTTCCTACTGCATCTTTTGTTGAGCAAGCCGGTATGGATATGATCTTAGTCGGTGATTCACTAGGGATGGTAGTATTGGGTTATCAAGGGACAGTCCCGGTTACAATGGAAGACTGTATCTCTCACTGCCAGGCAGTTCGCCGAGGAGCATCGAATACTTTTTGCATAGGAGATATGCCTTTTCTGTCCTATCAGATTTCAGATCAGGAAGCAATTAGAAATGCAGGACGTTTTCTCAAAGAGGCTGATATGGATGCAGTAAAATTAGAAGGAGGGGTAAGAGTCTGCAGTAAGATAAAAGCTATAGCCGAGGCTGGAATGTTGGTTATGGGCCATATTGGTCTAACCCCTCAGAGTTCAGGACAGTTAGGTGGATTTAAGGCCCAAGGTAGAGAGGCTGCCAGTGCCCGAGAATTGATCAAAGATGCGTTAGCTATCCAAGAAGCTGGTGGTTATGCCCTTCTCTTAGAAGCGGTCCCTCCAGAGTTAACCGTGTTCATTGCTAAAAAGCTGACTATTCCAGTTTACTCTATTGGAGCAGGAGGACCTTGTGACGGGCAATTATTAATCTGTGGAGATATGCTGGGTCTATTCCAAGCCTTTACTCCTAAATTTGTTAAGAAATATGCCAACGTTGCCGAGATAGAAACCAATGCTTTCAAGGAATACATAAAAGAAGTGAAGACCGGAACCTTCCCTACCGATGATCACTCCTATCATATTAAAAAGGGTAAAGAAGAAGAGTTTTATGAGATGTTGAAAGAGTTTGAGTAAGTCTTTAATAGTAAAGAAATAAAGAATAAAAATTCTAAAAAAACTAATTTAATCAGAAGAAGTGATGATTTTGAGTTAAGGATTAAGAATATCTACGTGGAGTTTAGTTGATGTTCAATTAGAAATAAATTAAAAAGAAGAAATAAATCTGTACTATTTTTTAAAACTAAAGAAGGAGCAAGTAAAATGACCAAAACAATTGAAGAAATTAGAAAATTTATGGAAGGGATGGGAATTCCTGGAAGAGATCTTAATAGTCTTCCATCTTCAACCAAGACTTTTCCGGATGGTGCACAATGGAGAATAGAAATTTCAGGAGTCGAGCGTCCATCAACCATGGAAGCAATGATTGATGAGGCAAGAAAAAGAAATTTGACCATTCATAGAGCTATAATAACTGTGTCAGGTTCAACTTTGAGCGATTTTAGTGAGCTGAAAGCTATGGCACAAATGGGGAGAGATGAAAAGATAGAAATTATAACGACAATGGGCCCACGTAAATCTTGGGACGTAGGGGCAAGGGCTGCAGCTTTTTCTGAAGGTGCTATGGTGGGATTTAGGCTAAGGGGCTCAGATAATATTTCTTATTGGCTTGCGGATATGATGAGAAATATTGAAGCCGGGCTCAGGGGATTTCTGGTACTTGATGAGGGAATACTTTCTATCGTGACTAGTATGCGTGAAAAGGGTTTTATACCCAAGGATGTAGTTTTTAAATGGTCTGCATTTGGTGGATATTGTAGTGCTGCCGGAGCTAAAGTCATTGAGAAGATGGGGGCTAATTCGCTAAATCCCACATCAGATGTTTCGCTCCCAATTTTGGCAGGGATGCGAAAAGCCATTGATATGCCCCTTGATATTTATATGTTCATAACAGACGCAGAGGGTGGAATGTGTAGAATCTATGAAGCTCCAGAAGTCGCTAGAGTTGCTTCACCTTGTTATTTTAAAATTGAACCGGGGACTAGCCAAGCTGATATTTATAAACCTTGGGTAAAAGAAAGTTGGCACGCAGAATTTATGAGAGAAAAAGTAAAAGAAGCAGCTATTTTTCAAGAAATTATGGGAAGATACGCTCCTCAATTAAAATTATCTAAGAAGGGCCCCTCCGATTTAATCCTTCCAGAACTAACTAACTAAGCAAAGTTAATTAGTGGCTATATATTAAAGAATATAAAAAATAAAAACGTTAAAGCAAAAGTGTTTTTAATAAATATAAAATTAATTTAAGTTGATATTTTTATTATAAATAGACTCTAAAACTACCTGAAATAATTGGGAGAAATAAGAATTTAAGGAGGTGGTTGAAATAATATAAATAAAATATGTATAAAAATTGTTTACTCAAAGACCGACAAATATTACTTGAAGTGCAGAAAAGCATCACGGATATGCTTGCAGGTTATCAACGTTTCTAAAAATTAAAAAAATAAGGAGAATTTTTAAAATGAAACCTAAACATTTTGGAAGATTAGTATTGTTTTTACTTTTATTTACCATGGTATTGTCTCAGTTTTTCTATAATTGCGTTGTAGCTGAAGCCCAAACAATAACCTTAACTGTTAGTCATGTTTTAGGGACTACCCATCCTTATCAACCTGGGTTTGAAAAAATGGCTGAAATTGTAGAGGCAAGGACCAATGGAGAGATTAAATTTAAAATTTTCCACAGTGCAAGCCTTGCAGAAGAAGAGGAAGCAATTGAAGCATTACAAATGGGTACTATCGATATAACAACTGTATCAGCAGCCCCATTAACCGGTTTTGTAAAAGAATACATGGCTTGTGATTTTCCTTTTATGTTTTCATCTCCTCAAGAAGCATTTAATTTTTATGACGGCGAGATAGGAGATATTTTATTGGAAAAAACCACACCTATAGGATTAATTGGATTATGTTGGTGGGAAAATGGTTTTAGAAACTTAACTAATTCAATTAGACCTATTATTAGTCCAGAGGATATGAAGGGTCTAAAAATAAGAACGATGAACAGCCCAGTACATATGGCATCTGTGAGAGCGCTTGGGGCTAGTGCGGTTCCCATTGCTTTTGGAGAACTATACAGTGCATTGCAACAAGGAGTTGTTGATGGGCAAGAGAATCCGGTAGCCAATATACATGCAATGCGATTTTATGAAGTTCAAAAATATTTAACTTTAACTAGACATTTTCATGATCCCTCGCCCACTTTTATTAGTGCAAAAACTTGGAATAAACTTAGCGAAGAACAAAGAAAAATTATTAAAGAAGCGTCAATAGAAGCTAGAGATTATATGCGTCAGCTTGGAATTGACCAAGAGGATTCTCTAATAGAGGATTTAAAGAAAAATGGAATGGAGGTTATTGATCTTACTCCTGAGCAACTCGATGCTTTTAAAGAAGCTACAAAGAACGTTTGGAAAGACTTTGAAGATAAAATAGGAAAAGACTTTTTAGATAAATTCTTAAATGCATTGCCTTAAATAGATTATTAGTGGGCGGTT
>QNFX01000089.1 GCA_003650125.1 Campylobacterota bacterium | reverse complement strand
TCTCTAATTGTCACGGCCTGATCATCTAATGTGTCAAAGTCGACAGTAATACAAAAGGGAGTCCCCACTTCATCCTGCCTGCGATAACGTTTTCCAATTGAGCCGGCCACATCATACTCTGCTTTGTGATTAGAACCTACGTCTTTGAAAATTTTTCTAGCAATTTCTTCTAATTGGGGCTTTTTGGAAAGTGGCATTACAGCTAGTTTTATAGGCGCTAATTTGGGATCAAACTTCATAACTGTTCGCTCTTTTTCCTTGTCCCCTGCATTCTCCACTCTATAGGCATCAGATAAGATCGCCAGTAGAGTTCGATCACATCCCACTGAAGTTTCAATAACATAGGGGATATATTTCTTATTTCCATCGGCCTGATCCGTATAGGCCAGGGACTTGCCCGAAAATTTCTCATGGGCGCTGAGGTCAAAATCAGTTCTAGAGTGAATTCCCTCCATCTCTCCCCAGCCAATAGGAAATTCATATTCAATATCAGTCGCATCATCAGCATAATGGGCCAGAGAATCAGGGCCATGAGGGGCCCATCTCAGTCTCTCTTTCCGGATGCCGTTTTTAAGATGCCAATTCCAACGGGCCTCTTTCCACTCTTCCATCGCCTCTTTTTGAGACCCTGGTTTGACAAAAAATTGCATCTCCATCTGCTCAAACTCTCTGGTTCTAAAAATGAAGTGACCTGGTGTGATCTCATTTCTAAAGGCCTTACCAATTTGGGCAATTCCAAAGGGAATCTTTTTTCTCATGGTAGATTGAACATTTAAAAAATTAACAAATATTCCCTGAGCGGTTTCCGGCCTTAGATAAATAGTACTGGCGGTATCTTCCATTGCCCCAAGCTCAGTTTTAAACATTAGGTTAAATTGCCTGATGTCGGTGAAAGAATCCTTCGTTCCACATTTAGGACAGGGTTTATTCAAGTCAATATTATCAGCGCGGTATCTCTCTTTACATTTTTTACAATCCACGAGGGGATCAGAAAAACCATCGATATGTCCGGAGGCCTTCCAAACTGTTGGATGCATCAAGATGGAGGAATCAAGTCCCACGACATTTTCCCGCAGGGTCATATCCCGCCACCAACTCTGTTTTATATTATTTTTAAGTTCGACTCCGTAGGGCCCATAATCCCAGCATCCGCCAATTCCGCCATAGACTTCGGAACTTTGAAAAATAAATCCTCTTCTTTTACAAAGAGCAGTTAACTCTGCCATGGATTTTAGATTGCTTTCTGATGCCATAATATTCTCCCTCAAAAAGGGAAAATCCTACCTTAAAGGCCTATCTTTGATAAGAAAAAAATTACTTTTGACCTAGGTTGTAAAGCTTGAAATATTCGCCACGATTACCCATAAGTTGCTCGTGAGTTCCCTGTTCTATCAGTTCTCCTTCACTAAGCACATATATCTGGTCGAAATCTTGGATGGTTGATAAACGGTGGGCCACAGCAATTACGGTTTTATCTTTGGAAATTTGATCTAATGCTTTTTGCACCATTCTCTCTGATTCATTATCTAGAGCTGATGTGGCCTCATCAAAAAGCAGAATGTCAGTGTTTTGTAAAAAGGCGCGGGCGATGGTGAGTCTTTGTTGTTGTCCGCCAGAGAGTTTAACTCCCCGATCTCCGATCATGGTGTCATGGCCATTTGGCAGTCTATCAATAAAAGGTCTGGCGTAGGCCACGTCAATCGCATTATCGATTTGCTCAGTGGAATATGTTTTTCCTAGAGTTAAATTTTCCTTAACGGAGTCATGAAAGAGGAAAATATCCTGACTGACAAGTCCAAAGAGAGATCTCAAACTTTTAAGTCTAATATGATCGACTAAAATTCCATCAACTTCGATCTCACCTTTTTGTGGTTTATAAAGCCCCAGTAAAAGGTTTATTAGGGTTGATTTACCGGAACCTGAAAGTCCTACTAAGGCAACCTTCTGTCCTTTTTTAACTTCCAAGTTGAAATTTTTTAAAACATTATGATCACCGTAGGAAAAATTTAGATTTTTTACTGTTAGTTTATCCAAAAATTTGTCATGTTTTAGCTCACCTTCATCGATTTCTTCCGGAAGATTTAACAGTTTAGAAATTCTTTTTTCCGCCGCATCGGCCTGAGACAATTTTATATTTGCCTGGGATAGCTTTCTAATAGGATCCATAAAAAGTGCCATGGCGGTGACAAAACTTACGAAATCCCCAGGACTCGTCGCTCCAGATTGAATTCTATAGTGAGCGAAGACAATGATGCCAGCAAAGGCAAGTCCACCGACAAACTCCACTAGTGGATGGGCCATTTCTTCCACCCAGGTAGTTTTCATAAGTGAGGTAAAAAACTTATTTTGCGTTCCTTCAAACCTTTTCATGATGTAGTTTTGTAAATTGAAGGCCTTGGTAATTTTTTGTCCGCCCAGTCCTTCGCCAATGTTATGAGTTAAGTTTCCTAACTCTTCCTGGACGTCGGCCTGATTTTTCTTCACGCTTTTTCCACTCTTACTGAAAATAATTATAAATAGTGGAGCAACGACAAAAATAATCATCGTCAAGGCCCAATCTCTATAAAAGGCCAGTCCTAAAAGCGCGATGGCATAGAGTGGTTCTCGCACAAGATCCATGGAGGCGCGAAAACCGCCAGAGAAAACTTGCGTATCATTAATAATATTAGAGGTTAAAATGCCAAGTTTATTTTGATTAAAATAAGCGATGGGCAGTCTTTGGATTTTCTCATAGATCTTAGATCTAAGCTCGCAAGTTGCCTTATCGACAATGTAGCGAATCCAGTAGAAGTGAAAAAATCTTGCGGGAAAATTGACCACCATGATCAGCATCAAAAGGCCTGCTAGCATCAGGGTCTCTTCCATGCTGCCATTTTCACTCAGGCCCTTATCAAAAACAGGTTTAACCAATGCCGCCTGCGCCCATTTAAGTCCTGCTAAAATGATTGCTAAAAATAAAGCTGCAAGGCCCTTTTTCCAATGTGGTCTGACATATGGCCAAAGGGTTTTGACAAGGTGTGTATTCATCGAAGTGACACTACATCATTCACAGCACCATAGGCAATGCTCTAAATTGTCTTTCCTCTATGTGAAACTGATAACAAAAATGTCCTAAAAGAAGCTGACAGAGAGACTTAATACTTTGAAATTTAAAGGTTTTAAAAGAGAAATCCTGATAGCTGGTGGACCTCACCTGCTGTAAAAAATTCCAGGCATCTCTCCCCACCCCTTCTGCCTGCGGCCCAAGGCATAGGTTGCAGGAAAACCCTCCCTGTTCAAAAACCAGGCTCATCTGTGAGATCTCTGCAAGGTCACATTCACAAAACACACAAGATTTCATCTTAGGGAAAATCCCCTGATCGTGAAAAACTTTTCCCAAAAAAAGCAGTAGGTGTTCATAAGTATTAAAGTCTCCTCTTTTTAGACTATCCTCTAAAAAAAAGATGGCATTAGAGAGCACTCTAAAAGGGCCATCATGAATATGGAGCTCATCTTCTAAGTGATCTTCCATACAAAACTTACTGACTATTTCAAAATACAGGCACATTAAAGAGAGCGCCTTATAATCTTCTCTTATTTTTTTGGGTGCCCAAATAAGGGACCACTCTTTAGCGGGATATAGGCCATCTTTTCCTCTACCAAGTTCCACCGCGAGCATATGGCCTAAATCAGCAAGAGAAGATGTTCGCTTTTTTCCTCCCCCCTTTGCGCCATAAAAAACGGCAGAAACTTTTTTACCGTTTCTCAGTAAGAGCTTCCCGATAAAATGTTTATCTTGGAAAGGTATTTTGGAAATGAGTAGGCCTTCTACTTTAGTTCGCATAATTTTAACAGCCGCAGCCAAAGATCAAATAACAAGAATTTAAAAAAACCTTGTTTTTTAAAAGTGTCTTGATGGAAGAGTTCAAAGGGTTCTCCCTTGCGTCCTCCTCTTCCTACCATTTGTATCCAAAAATTTAAATCCTTTAACTGATAACCAATAAAAATCTTAGCAATTGAGGGCAGATTCACACCATGACTTAACGCACTCGTAGAAAAAATGCAGCGAGGACTTGGCATGCTTTCAAGTCTTTTAATAAAATCTCCCACCTCTCCCCCCTTGCATCCAAGAACAGGAATCTTTCTCAGCTCAAAATATTCTACCCACCTATCCACTTCATTTCGATACTTACAAAAATAAAGCATGATCCCCTCATTTTTTTTCATCTCATAAAGAAATCTACGATGAAAGGCCTTTTTAAAGGGTGAGCAATAAATCTTACTCGGATGATTTTTTAAAACCTGATTGCCTAAATTTAAAAGATATAAATCCTCACAACTATTTTTAAAATCTCGCTGCCAAACCTCAATCCACTCTTTGCCAAAGGTTGCGCTCAATCCCAAAATAGCGATACCGGTCTCGGCCAGTCCCATGGTGCTCTCCCACAAAAGAGGCCTAAAATCCCATCCCCAAAAATAAAAAAGATGAAATTCATCAAAGACAATAAGGTATTTCTCTCCCGCCCCTTTAAGTTCTAAAAAGTATTGCTCGTCCATGATCTCAGGAGTGAGCACTAGTAGCGCCTTTCGTTTTTTAATAAACTGAAATAATTTTTCTTTTTCACATCTTCTCTCCACATAAAGAATATTTTCTAAATCAGATGAGGCAAACTCATTTGCGAGAGCTTTTAAAGGAGAGATGAAGATGATTTTCCGGTCAAAGTCTTTATAGAGAGACCGCAAAATACGGGTCTTACCCCAGCCCGGCGGGGCCAGCATCAATAAGAAATTACCAGGTGAGAGCAAACTATTTAAAAAAGAGACTTCCATGAAGTTACCCATACATGAAATAAGTTGCAAAGCTTGCCCTAAACACCTGGAATTTCTTAGGAAATTTTACCGCTTAATAAAATTTTACTGGGCAAATCCACCTATTTTTTATAACCACCCTTTATGAATAGGTTTCTCATTTTCGAAAATGAAAAATTATCAGCAAACACTTACGAGATCTCCGATCCCGAAAGACTCGAGCACCTAAAAACGGTCCTTAAATCAAGTGTTGGAGATATATTAAAGATTACCTTGGTAGACCAAGGAATCGGTGATGCCTATATTAAAGAGCTCTCCGCGAACTCTCTAACGCTAGTGGCAAAAAACATCTCCAAGAAAAATAGTGCTCCCTATGAGCTAATTGTTGGTCTCTCCCGTCCACCAACTTTAAAAAAAATCTTAGAACACGCTACCACTCTTGGCGTGAGCAGCTTTAATTTTTTCAAGGCCACCTTAAGTGAAAAATCCTACCTCGATGCAAAACTTTTCAAAGGCCAATACCTGCAAAAATACCTCCGCTATGGCATCTCTCAAGCGGCCATTTATCACCAATTACCAAAAGTAAATATCTACCATGAAGTGCAAAGTGAATGGAAAAATCGCGAACAAAAATATATTCTCTCCCCCAAAGCGAGTAAGAGTTTTTTAGATGTTAAAATAGATTTCACTAAAAAGATCACTCTAGCGATCGGCCCTGAAAGGGGATGGACTACAGATGAAATTGATTATTTTAAAAATCTAGGTTTTAACGAAATAGCAATCTCTCCCGCTATTTTAAGAGTTGAGACCGCTGTATTTACCAGTCTAGGACAACTTGAACTGCTGCGAAATAAAGGTGCTATAAACTAATGGAAGTATCAGGAATAACATTTATTAAAAACGGACTTACTCTGGCCTATCCGATCAAGGAAAGCATTCAAAGTATTTCGCCTCTTTGTGATGAAGTCATCATCAATGTAGGCTTTGACGATCCCAAATGTGAAAAGGACGACGGAACTTATGAGTATCTAAGATCTGCTTTTCCTGGAGATAAATACATCTTTTTTAAATCCTGGTGGGATCC
>QNFX01000088.1 GCA_003650125.1 Campylobacterota bacterium | reverse complement strand
ACTTGGCTTCGAAGGTTTACTTGGTTTCGAAGGCTTTGAAGGTGCACTTGGCTTCGAAGGTTTACTTGGTTTCGAAGGCTTTGAAGGTGCACTTGGCTTCGAAGGTTTACTTGGTTTCGAAGGTGCACTTGGTGCTGAAGGCCCACTTTCACCTGAAAGCATGGAACCTGTTCCATCATTAGAGTTGTCATTCCAACCCCAGTCCCAATTGGCCGGACCTCTTCTGAGGTCATTAGTAGTTTTTTCTGATTGCTCTAAACTTATACCGGGAATATTCTTCTCAACATTTTTAACAGAGGCCATTGCTTCCTGTGCAAAATACTGAGGAGAATATAGCCATAATGAGCTAATCAAAATTAATTCAGTAAAATTCATCTTTTTCTCCTTGTTCAATGAATAATTAATATAAGCAGTTACTATCACATCGCGTCAAAAGTTCTCATAGCAATTGTAAAATCTATACCATGAGGCGTCACAACTCTGTGAATTCAGTGTTTTAGTTAACTTTGTATCGCCTTTAACATGGCCACTTTTAAAAAAGATAATTTCTGTCGCTCTTCAACGAAATTTTCTTGAGCAGAGCTCTGAACTCCAAAACAATACTTAGAAAACCCAGATGGTTTTCCTAAAGATTCTGTAAATTTAGATATATTTTTTAAAGATTCTTTGTCTTTATATTTAATTTCTACAATTACTTGATCTTTATTTATCTTCTTTTTATAAGCGAGCGTTGTAACAAATTGCTTTCTTAATCTCTCAAATTTTAATTCAGTATCAACAGTTACTCTTACGGTAGAATCAAATTTTGGTCTGAAGGCAAATCTTTTATAAGATGTCTTTAAAACTGGCTTAAAGTTTTGCTCATGTATAAGGTATTTAATACTTTCTAAGGTTTCCAAAGTTTTAATTTTATTTTTATTAATTTTTAACAAGGCATCGACTGAAAGTTGACCATCATCTAAGAAGTCAACTAGCCATTCTTCCATAAAAACGATTCTACTTTTTAAAGTTTGCCCATTATCTTTAGATTTAATCTCAAAAAATAAGAATTTTTCTTTCTTATCATTTTGGGCATAAGATCTAATTCTTAGTTTTTTTCTATTTGGAGATTTAAGAATCGATTCATTAAAAGATCTTAATTTATCATCATCAAAATAAATATTCTCTATCGTAGTATAGCAAGTACTCTCATCATGGTGATCCTTTACAAATAGCTCACTTTCAACAGAACAAAGAAGATCATTTAAGTGATCACTATCAATTAAGAACTTTTTTTCAAATCTTTTATTGAATGTTTTTCCTTCTTTCATTACTTATCCCTCTTGTTTAATTTTTTCAAGGTTCTATCTATACGTGACTGGATCTTTTTTTTCCCTTTAACCAGGGTTTTCAGATCTTTCAATTTTGCTCTTATTTTTTTATCACTAGAGTTAAAATTTTCAGGTACGGCCTTTAATATCTTTTTTAATAAAGCTTTATTGGAGTAGATTTTATTTATAAACAAAGCTTTAATTATAAGTTCTTTCCGTATTTTGTTGTCAGGAAATCGGATCACAACATCTAAGATAATATTTAAATTTGAAGTTTTAGTTTCGCTCCCCAAGATTTTCTTCAAAAATGGCAAAATGACTTCTGGGGAAAAATCTGACAGAACATGTATCACTGATCGCTTCAGAACATAGTTTTCGAGTTTATAAAAATTAGAAGTTATTTTTTCAAAATATTCCTCTTTGGCCAAATAGCCTAAAGCAATAATGGCCTGATGTCTCTTCTCAAAACTCTCGTCATGCAAATTTTTTAAATAGTCCTCTTCGGTAAAGAACTTAAGATTAACTTTATTGTATAAGGCCACTTCTAATTGTGAAAAATAATTGGCGATTCTAGCAGTTATAATCTTAAAATTATTAGCTGTAGTAAGATGCTTATACTTATCTAATTCTTTAAAAACTTCATCTTTTTTAGAAACAATTTTTTTAGCACTATTTAAGAATAATTTTATGATCTCTTCATCAGAAAAATCATATCTGTGATTATATCTATCTCGAATATAGTTTATACTTTTTTGATATGGAAAGGCCCTAAAGTCAAAATGCCTTCTTTCTCTTCTATGCCAAAATTTATGAGTCTCACCCTTCTCTTTTAAATCATGATCAATTACATCATAAACAATCCCTGTTAAGTCAAAATCATAAGGGACTAAAATATCTTGGTTATTTTCATCTTTCACCAATAAGGTGTTATGAGTGGGGTACCAATCCCAATTATTTGCAATCGATTGGGCAAGTGTTAAGTAAACATAATTTGATATCGAAAAAGATTCTTTCTCTTTATAATAATCTTTTTTAAATTCTTTTTTTGTTCCATCAAACAGACTCAGATCTAATCTTTTTACCATATCCTTTTTATTTTCTAAAAAAATTCCATATCCAAAGGTCGCTGGTCCAAATTTATTATCTTCATAAGAAACTTTTAAAAGCCTTGCCTTAAAACTATAAGGGTATATTTTTGAAAGTAATTTATAGTTAATGTACTCAGAAACTACCTTTTGGTTGATTCTATTTTTAGGACTAAATTCTCCAGAGTAATTTTCACAGTGTGTAACTAGCTTTATTTTGTCATGGGCCTTGCTGAATAAATTACCTCTTATTAAGATCTTCTTTTTAAAGTTCAATTTCAGAGGTGGTAATTCACAGTTTTCCTGACGATAAACTCCCCGAACCTTATAATTTAGCGGTAAAGAGGACTCTTGATTATTGGTCTTATAGATTAAAGTACCCTGTACATACTTTTTTTCTTTTCTAAATTTAAGTGCTTTAAATTCTTTTTCATTTGAAAAAAAGTTTCCCTTCAGAGTAACTTCCAAAACATCATCAGATGAAAATAGGGACAGATCTCTCTTTTTAAAAAGTGAGGTCTCGGCAACTGAAACCAGCAGGAATAAAAATAAAATAGGTAATAATTTCATCTTAGACTTCACAATTTTCATCCTCTATCTATGTTCTCTTATCCTTAATATAAGCAATCCTTGTGCCATTTTTTTTTGTTGTTTTCAGCTAGTTAACAAATTTAAATTGACTATTTTTTGGACAGTTGTAAAAAAATTGGGCACTAATTCCTCCTATCTATTTACTGGTCCATATCCTGGGACAAATGAAGAAAAAGGTCGGCAATAAAAATAAGAGGGAGCAATTTGTGATAAGAAGATGGCCTAAATGAAATTAGAATCTATAAGGAAAGTTTAAGCAAACCCCTGAAATTCAATTAAATCGCTTTTTTAATTTCAGACAAAATAAGTAATTTCTAAATGACCTACATTTAAGGTAAACAGACGCTACTAGGAGTCTCTTGAAAAAATATTTTCATTATAAGGATGCAGTAGCAATAGAAAAAAGATAAAGGTTCCACCAAATTCAAGTATTTCACCCTTTTTTGGGCTAGGTATTAAAAATGATAAACCAAATAGAATAAGATAGGCCACAAGATGTGAATTTTTTGGAATAGGCAGAGCAACACTGTCAACAAGGGCCTTGATCTTGTCAATTTTCTTATAAAGAGGGGGAAGTATTAAAAAGTAACATCCGATAGCGATGCCAAGAAGGAGTCCGAAAACTAATTTATTTATTTTAGTTCCCCCAACAACTAGGTTGTGAATATTGGTCTCACCTTGCAGATTATTTTTAGCGAAAAACTCCGGAACACTCCAATCAAAAATTCGTTGCCCCCAACTTATTTCTTCACCGGCACCGAAAAGAAAAACAAGCCCAAAGAATAAAAGTCCCATTACAAACCAAAAGTTTTTGATCGAAGCTAGCCTTTTGATTCTTAAAAAACTTAAAAGCGCCGAGCAAGCAAGGGCAGAAAAAGTTAACCATTCTATAAGGCCATCCTCACGGACGTACACAGATTCGAAATACACGACATTAGTATTTGCCATTATTACACCTATTAAGGTGAGGACAAAAACAAAAGAAAATCCTAAAATTTCGGAAGGTCTCAAATTTAGCTTCATTCGTACTTTTTGCTCTATTTTCAACAAACTGTCGAGAATTAAATCGAGAGTCTCAGTTTTTACCTTTAAACAAAAAGTAGTCTTGTTTTAATTTATTGAACTGCTCGCTCATTAGTGCGTTAATGATGGCCTTAAATCTCAACCTTCTTCTCCAGATAAACCAATGCTCTTCAATTATCGTTTTATCTGAAAGTCCAAATTTCCTATAATCATCACCATTTAAAAAATAGTAGGTATCAGAAGAAAACTTCATTAGCTTAAAATCCTCTCTTTTTACAATCTCAATTTTTTTCTGAAATGCTTCTTCTAAAAAATAGGACCTTTTTATATAGGCGACCAAGTCTTTTTCCCCTACTCTTTCAACAACCTTACTAGGAACTAATGGAAGAAAAAATTGGGAAGCAGTAAACGTCCAGGTACAACCAATGAAAAACAAGGCCGCGAGCGATTTTACTAGCAGATTTTTATGGAACTTAAATAAAAATGAAGAAATAAGAAAAATGATCAGGGAAATAATCAAAGCAAGAGTTCTGTCCTGAGATGGAAATAATCCTGGGGAAATAAATGTCACTATTGTGACAAGAAGAATTATCAATATAGTGAAACTAAAAATAATATTTAGACTTACTTTAGTGACTTTTGCTCCTGCAATTTTTGGATCTTTAATTGCCAGGAGAAGCAATGTGAGTAGGAATGGAACTGCGGGAGCAGCGTAATGGTGAGAGCGTTGACTTGGGATAAGCCAAATAACAAAGAAGAAAAAAAGACAAATTAAAAGATACAGTTCAATATCCTGAAGCTTATATTTTGATTTAATAAGTCTATAATACTTCAGAAAAAGAGAAGGTATAAACAGACTCCAGGGTAAAGAAAAGATAAGAAGTCCTTGAAACACATGCCGCATCGGGTAGCTTTGTGTGGAAAACTTTCCAAGGTTCTCTCTTAGGAAAAAATAAGTGAAAAATTCATCGCCATATCGATAATAAGATATTGCATACCATAGAGAAGACACAAAAATAGTGACACCAAAAAATAGAAAAAGTTTTTTTAGGGGGATCTTTTGATGAAAGACAATTTTTTTATAGAACAAATAAAAAGAAATACTAATAGTAAATAAAACCAAGGACACTGGCCCTTTGATTAGAGTTGATAAAAATATTAAGGTAGAGGAGATGAGGAAATATTTAGATTTTTTGGTAGTTAAATAGTCATAAAAATACAGAGTCCCTACGAAAGTCAGTAAAGAGAGCGGGATCTCCATCATAAAGATTCTTGCGTATTTTATGATAAAAATAGTTCCACCAAAAAAGGCAATAGTCAGACTTTTTTCGATATTGAAATGTCTCTTTATCCAAAAGCTTGTCATCACTAAAAGACCAATAGTCAAAAGGACAATACTGAGTCTGGCACTGAATAAATTTGAAAATATTCCAAACTTATAAAAGGGAAAAGGAAACAAAAAATGAAGAGGTGCTTTAGACCAATGTCTTTCACCCCTATAATAAGGAGTTAGATAGGAATCAAGCTGATACATCTCCTTTGAGACTTCAAGATAAAAGCTCTCCGTCCCCTGGCGAATGGCATCAAGGTTTCCAAGATCGAAAACCAGTATGGCCAACAATGCAAAGACGGCAAGGTAAAACAGAGATCGTTCATTTTTTAAAATCATTACTTTGGACTCTAATTCTGATTCACTAGTACCCGTTTATACTCTGTGGGACTCTTCATGCCAATAATTCAGCGCAAGGCCTATTTAGTCACTTGACGTCCTCCCCTCCCTAAAGGAAGGGGGTTTGAAGGACATTGTGGATAAAAAAAAGATCATTGATTTTTAGGCAAAAAAAAAGGCCCCTTCAAACGAAGAGGCCTCTTATATAAAAAAAATGGGTGCATCTTGCTATTCTCACACCAAGTCTCCCTGGCACTACCTTCACCGCAAGCGGACTTAACTGCCGAGT
>QNFX01000087.1 GCA_003650125.1 Campylobacterota bacterium | reverse complement strand
GCTAATTTTTCATAAGTTTCCCCATCATAAGACTATAAGGATTATCAATATGCATAAAATATTTTTTCTCTTATTAATATTTTCTTTTTCCGCCTTTTCAAATGAATGCAAATTAATTGAAACGACTGTAAACTATTTGGCCCAAAATAAATTAAAAGGCAGAGTGCCTAAAACTTATGAAAATAAACAGGCCCGAAATTTCCTAAAAAAGAAATTGAGAGATTTAGGACTAAAAGTTTTTGAACATAAGTTTAAGCAGGGAGTGAATCTTTACGCCACCATGTATCCGAAAAATGCTAGAGGAAATAAATCTCCTGAGGTTCTTTTAAGTGCCCATTACGATGGTCTTGATAGCTGTGATAGAAAATTGGGAGCAGGCTCTAATATCTGTAATGGAGCTGCTGATGATGCCGCAGCTTTGGCCGCTATTTTGGCCTCCTTAACAAACTTAAAAGAAAAAATTAAATCCCCCATATTAATTATCTTTTTTGATGCTGAGGAGACAGGCCTTCTTGGTTCTAATGCCTTAGTAAAAGATTCCAAAAAATTAAATTTGCATCTAAAAGGCCTTAAGTTAATGATCAATCTTGATATCATAGGACTTAATCTATTTACTGGGATGGAAAACACTCTTTTGGCGATGGGAGGAGAAACTGGTGGTAAAAAGTTATTAAATGATTTAAATGAAGCATCAAAAATATCAGGGCTTGATGTCTATAATTTAAGCTATGCTCTAACTCACAACAGAGCAGATGTTTCGAGTTTAATTAATGCTAAATTAAAAGTTCCAGTAATTCACCTCACCAGTGGTGATGGAAGTGTTTATCATTCGACTGCTGATGAGATTAGGTATTTAAATCAAGATAAGATTGCTAAAACCTCAAAGCTTGTCACTGCTTTAACCTTAAGGGCCTTGCAATCTGCTAAGAAATATCGATTTAAAAGACCTAAAATGTTTAGTGGTTATGCCCTTCCAAAGTTTACCGATGTCAAACTCGGAAAAAAGCTAATTAAAAACACTCTTGTAAACAAATCTCTTAATCAGTTTACTACCTCTGAACTCAACCAATTAAAAAATATGATCGATTCATTAACCGAGATTGAAAAACGTGGAAAAATAAGATTTGGACCAAAAAACATGCAAAAATTTGCGAATATCTCCTTTAAATACATGGGATTTTCCAGAGAAATGGATGTCATTCCCAGTGGTAGTAACTGTCAGTGAAAGAACTTTGTCATACTATAGATAGTTTTAAAGAATCTATTTTTTCAACAATTACCAGGAAGGCAATTGAAACTGGTGCTATAAATTTGGCCCAAGGATTTCCAGATTTTGAAGGCCCTAAGTGGATAATAGATCTGGCCAAAGAAGCTATGGATGAGGGTAAAAATCAATACTCTGCGAGTATTGGTATAAGGCCTCTTAGGCAAAGTATTCAAACTCTTTATAAAAAGTTTTATGATTTAAACTTTGATGCTGATAAAGATATTACCGTTACCAATGGTGCCACTCAGGCAATCTATCTATCCATAAAAGCAGTTATTAACCCTGGTGATGAAGTCATTATTTTTGAGCCCTTCTATGATTCCTACGTAGGCTCTATTTTACTTGCTGGAGGAGTTCCTGTTCCAGTGACTTTAAAAGGCCCATCATTTGAGTTTGATCTTAAAGAACTTGAAAATGCCTTTAGTGACCAAACTAAACTTATCATTATCAACACCCCCCATAATCCAAGTGGTAAAATTTTTACTACCAAAGAATACGACCAAATTGCTACTTTAGTGGAAAAGTATGACACCTATGTCCTCTCTGATGAAGTCTATGAATTTCTAACTTTTGATAACTTCAAGCACACTCCTGTGGCATCACACTATAAGTTAAAAGATCGAACAATAACGGTGTCTTCTGCAGGTAAGACCTTTGAGTTCACAGGCTGGAAAATTGGCTGGGCGGTGGCACCTGCTAAAATTACTCATGCGATCAGAATGATTCAACAGTTTCAGGTTTTTTGTGTCGCTCACCCCTTACAAGTGGCGATGGGAAAAGCAATAGATCGATTGGATTCATATTTACCGGATTTTAGAGCACGCTATCAAGCAAAAAGAGATTTTTTTATCAAAGGCCTACAAGCAGCGGGATACTCTCCCATTATTCCAAATGGTACTTACTTTGTTTTAGTTCCTATAGATGGTAATGATGACTTTAGCGCCTGCATGGACCTCATCGAAAAGAAAAAAGTTGCCTCCATTCCTCCTAGTAGCTTCTATTTAAAATCAGATGACGGGAAAAAATATCTTCGATTTTGTTTTGCCAAGAAATTTGAAACTCTAGAGAAGGCCTGTGAACTATTAAAGTAATCTTAAGGCCTCTTTATTTAGTCTCAAGACAGTTCCCATTAAATTCGACTCCTCTTCAAAGTCCACAGATATAATATTCATCTTAACTCCTTTTTTCCTCCACTGTGGAAGCCACTCTCCCGGAGAATTAAAAACTTGTTCACTCAATCGATAAATATTATATTTCTTCTTTAAAAAAATGCCCTTTATAATGTATTTGGTATCTGGTGTTAAGGTCAAAGATCCCACGTGAAATTTATTAAGATTTTGATCCTCTAAGCTTTTCTTTAATTTTGACTTTAAAGTTGATTTGACTGTGGTGTTGGCCCAATTACTAATTAAAAAATCATCTCGATTAAAATAACCTTGGTAACTTTTGGTAAACTTAGAACTATTCATTATAGAGAGAATATTTTTCCTTTTTCGCCATAAATGGTGGAACCTTAGATCCTTAGGTTTTATATCTCGAAAATACATTAAATTACCAAGATATTTTTGAACTAGTTGGTGTAATTGTGGGTAGTACACAGGTTTTGGCATCTTTTGAAAATCTACAAAGATGACTTCCCTCGGATAGAGTTCACTAAATCTTCTTATATCTTTTAAAACAGTTTCAAGATCTATACTAATCATTCCATGAACAATATAAAGCTTGTTGTTATAATCAGTAATTCTTAAGTCTAGGTAGCGATTCCCTCTTAAAAGTTGCTCGTAAATATCTTCATTTTGAGTTTTTGACATTATGGCCACAGTCTTTTTTGCGATCTTAAAAAACTTAGGTGCATCTTTTGGAAATGGTGATTTTTTATTAATTGCATAGGTCGCACTATCGTGAGTCCCCGGGATCAAGATAGCTCTAAGCTTGGTATCTGAATGTTCTCCATACAGTCGGCCCATCCAATTCGCAGTAATTTTTTGAGCAAAAGTACTTGAAGAGAAAACTAATAACATAAGGATTAAAACTTTTAATTTCATAAATGTAACTCTTTCTTATTTTTATAAAGTGTTTCAAATTGATCTCTTTCAATAACTAGCGCCTTACCTGTAAATGGCCCCTTTGGGCAGAACCCATTATGCCATGTATTAACTACAATAGGTATTCCCTTCTCCAGCTCTAGTATTTCAAATCGCTTCGTTTCTTCGTGGAAAAGCAGAAGAGATAGCTGGCCTTCCATTAAAACAAAAACTTCCGGACAATTATGAGATTCTAATGTTTTTATATCAGATTCTTGGGAATATTGAGGTGAGTAAATGCCGAGGCGCCAATGCTTTTCATCTCCGCATAAAACCTGCCAACAATTTTTTTCTTGAGATTTAAGAAGCTCATTAAAATTGAAATTAGGAAAGCTTGGTCGTTTTACAATTACTTTTTTCATAAATTAAATAGAGGTTATTATAGAATTTTAACTGACGACCCACGCGTTTTGCAAATAGCACCTTTTGATCAGGACCAAAAATAAACATTTGAAATTTAAGGGATTAATCCTAAATTTCCCAATTTATGACTAAGTATGCTAGAGTCCGGCAAAATAGGAGGAGAGATATCGTGGATTTAAAAACGCTACAAAAGACCGACCCTGTAAAACCACAAGCTGAAATCACCATGGATGAAGGACTTTCACCGATGAGTCCACCGGAGCAATATGAGGCCGCTTTGCCTGATCAGTTTGCAAAAGATGATTTTCACCCCTTTCTAAAAGAGTTGATGAAAGATCATGAAATGCTACAAGGTGAACTCTCAAAGTTTGATTTAACTCTAGAATCTATAAAAAAAGATGGGGCCATAACAAGCGAGAATCATAAAAATTTTGAAGTTTTTTTTAATTTTTTTGAAGAAATTTTTATTCCTCACAATCGCCAGGAAGAACAAATATTGTTTCCCAAACTTCGAAAAAGACTCGTTGAAAGTGGAGAACACAGCAAAGGGCCAACTCCGACCACCGGGGTAGATGTTTTAGAGGCCGAACATACTGAGGCGATTCAGCTCTTTGGGATGATTTTAAATTGCTTTACACTCTATCCCCAAATCTTAGAAAAACAATCGAGACAGGTTATACTCACTGATATGATAGGCCTTGGAAAAAAACTTATAGAGTTGATGGAACTTCATATTTTCAGAGAAGATAAGATCATTTTTTGTCTAGCGCAAAAATTATTACCTTCATCTGAATTAAGTAACTTATCTTAAAAAGTGGAGGTTTCTTTAGAAATCCCCAATTTTAGAGTACTTGGATGGCCTTTAAGCACAAACAAGCACATATTTTAAGTGGAAACGGACTTTTAAAATGTCACTTGTGAGGCCAACTAATCTGGCACATTGGATGGATTCTATTTATACATAATTTTTCATTTCTTCAATCTTTTTCTTGCTTCATCTGCCCTAAAACTAGAGTCCTGTTGAAATTTAAATATTTGGGAGTGATGTACAAGCCTGTCAATCGCTGCTGTTGCCACCATTTTGTTTTTGAAAATAGTGTCCCATTCACTGAAAGCTAAATTTGTTGTGATAAATATTGATTTTCGTTCATACCGATCACTGATAAATTGAAAAAGTAGGTCGCCTTCAGTTTTTTCAAAAGGGATATAACCCAGCTCATCTATTATCACTAAATCATAGGCCATTAGCTTCTTGAAAAGGTTGGTTAGCGTTAGGTTATTCTTGGCCTTGACTAACTCTTGAATTAAACTGCAGCCAGTATGAAATAAGACTTTATGGCCCTTTAAACATAGTTCTCTACCAATCGCTGTGGCCAAGTGGGTTTTTCCTGATCCTGGGGTACCAAAGAAAATTACATTATATGAGTCTGCAAGAAAATTTCCGTGGGTTAGTTGTATGATTGATTCTTTTGAAATTTCAACTTGTGAGAAATCATAGTCATCAAGTGTTTTTAGTTTTGGGAATTTGGCACTTTTTAAAAGATATTTAACTTTTTTATTAAAGCGTTCCTCAACTTCTTGTTTGGCCAGGCTTAAGAGATATTGCTCGTAACTGAGCTTCTCCTCCAGTGCTATCATTGCTTTCTCATTATACTGAGATAAAATTGTAGGTAGTTTTAAATTTTTCAAACTACTGTCAAGACTCGCCTTTAAGCTCGCTTCCATTTTCTTCTCCTGTTAAAAAATAATCATATTGATTTAAGTCACAATTAAGTGGTTTAAGAATTTCAATGTTATTCATGTTGTTAGTTATTATCTTACTTAAGTTTAGTGCTGATATTTCATCATCTCCTTCCATTGAAAGTTCCATCGCCACGGTTATTAAGTCCCTACCGTGTTTGTTAATTAATTTTAGGCATTTAAGGTAATCTTTATCTTTTCCTCCTTTTTCTATTATTTTATTATAAAAATTTCTCCAGGCCGGCCGTTCAAATAAAACCTCCCTGTATTTCCAATCCTTCATTGCGCCAGGTTTCTTTATGAGTGCACTGATAACATGTTCAACTTGTATGGATACAAGACCACGTGGCCCATAAATTCTTTTATGATCACAAACAATATCACCATCAAATATTATTTCGACATGACTTGGATAAACGCGACATTCAAGGCTTAAACCAATATATTTACTGGGGACTGAATACAAGTGACCAGTTTTTGAAAGATTGAATAACGAGTATTTATTAACTGAAACAACTTCAGTTCTAAAGCATTTGAATGCGGCCTCAGGTAATTTAAGCAGGCCTTCCTCTAAAAATTTCTGTTGTACAGATTCTTTTTGATTATGGTCACGGCAAACTTCCCAGACAAATTCTTTAAAGGCCTCAATAGACGCAAATGATAAATTATTTAATGAGATTCGAGCATTTATTTTCTTCTTTATAAACTTATTGTTGGCCTCAACATTACCTTTTTCATTTCCTTTCCCCGGATTGCAAAAGTCTTGCTCAAATTCATAATGTTTTTGAAATTGAGCGTATCTTGTCGTTACGACACGATCCTTGCCGGACAATATTTTAGCGACTGCTGGACTTAAATTATCAAGTCGATATTTTTTAGCAATTCCACTAAATTCATTAAACGATTGGACCGATCCATCGGCAAATGCTTCAAAAGAGCAGTGGTAGTAAGGTGTGGCCCAGTAACTATTTGAATAAGGCAGAGAGGTGACCCATAAGTAGATCTTCCGTCTAATCCCACCAATTGTAATATAAAATTCAGTGAAGTCCCCTTCCATAATCTCGCCAGGGTTAACTTTTCTTTGAAAAAATACTTCGTTATTTCTTAAAGATATTCTTAAATCACGAGTCTTTCTTCTCAAGGTTCTCTCACTCCCTTGATAGCCTTTTAATGAGATAAACTCGTATAATTCATTAAGAGGGAGCTTTGGCTCCAGCTCAAGTTTGGCCTTAACTTCATCATAAAACTCCAGCATAGGATCAATGCGATTAGATTTAGTTTTCCTAGAATATTGTGGGATATGGCCATCTTTAAGGTAGCGGATGACACTACGCCGACTAACACCAATGGCATTAGCTATTTCTTGTTGAGATTTCCCTTTATTTCTGAGCTGTATAATCTGTTTAAAATCTGT
>QNFX01000086.1 GCA_003650125.1 Campylobacterota bacterium | reverse complement strand
GTAGGACATGTTCACTCTGGAACCATTGGTTGGAACCTGATGATGATCTCCGGGATCCTCTACTTTATTGTTCCCAAATTATGGAAAACAAAACTTTTCAGTCAGGGCCTTGCCAATTTTCATTTTTGGACTACAACCATAGGCCTTGTACTCTACATTTTATCCATGTGGTCAGCGGGGATTACTCAAGGACTTATGTGGCGAGAGATCAATCCGGCAACGGGATCTCTGATGTATCCAAACTTTATCGAGACTGTGACTAAAATTGTTCCTATGTACTGGGTGAGAGCAACAGGTGGAACTTTAATTTTGATTGGTTTTTGTGTCATGCTTTACAACTTATATAAAACCATCAAAGCGGCACCAAAAGATGAATCAGTTGATGTCTTTAAAGCGCCAGCACTTGCTCAGGCAGCACCAGGAGAGAGAGGACATAGAAAGCTGGAAGGACTTCCGGCAGTGTTTACTATATTAACTGTCATCGCCATTTTAGTAGGTACGGCGATTGAAATTTTACCCTCCATGCTATCGGCATCCTGGATTGAAAAAGATGAAAGGGTAACACCGCTCACATCACTTGAAGTGGCGGGTAGAGATATCTACATTCGTGAAGGCTGTTATGTCTGCCACTCGCAAATGATTAGGAGCATGGGACACGAAGTGGTCCGTTATGGAAAAATGAGTGAGGCAGCAGAGTCAGTTTATGATCACCCCTTCCAGTGGGGTTCCAGAAGAATTGGGCCGGATCTGGCGCGAATTGGTGGCAAATACAACAACATCTGGCACTACCGTCATATGATGAATCCTCGTGAAGTGGTTCAAGGCTCCATCATGCCGATTTACCCTTGGCTCTTTAAGAAAAAAGCAGATCTTGGAGTACTCTCTAGAAAGCTTTCTGTCTTAAAAGCAGTAGGTGTTCCTTATACCGATAAACAAATTAAGGGTGCCCTGGTAGATGCCGAAAAGCAGGCACTAGCAATTGCTAAAAACTTAAAAAGTAGTGGTGTTAAGGAATCAATAAAAGATAAACAAATTATCGCCTTAATCGCCTACCTGCAAAGACTTGGCACTGATATCCAACAAGAGGAGGAGGAAGAATGAAAGCAGAAGTACTCCTTGGCTTTGAATGGATTCAACTGTCCATTCTTGCTTTAATTTTGTTTTTACTTTTATTTGTAGGAATCATTACTTGGGTTCTTAGAAAAGATAGCAACCATCTTTATGGAGAAGCTTCTAAGCTTCCCTTAAATGAGGGAGGGATGAAATGATGAAAGAAAATTTAAGTGAACAAGACAAAAGTGTCCTACTTGATCATGACTACGATGGAATTCAGGAATTTGATTATCCCCTGCCTTTTTGGTGGATCATGACCTTTGTCCTGACAACACTTTTTGGGGTTCCCTACATCATCTATTACAACTTTATGGATGGGCCGACACTCAAACAGGAGGCCAACATAGAACTTGAGGCCTTAAATCAACTGCGAACGAGCTATGCCGTAAAGATGGCCAACTTTGAACAAGATACCTACGCTGCTGTGATGGCCGATGATGGAGTTAACAAAGGTCAGGAAATCTTTTTGGAAAACTGCTCTCCCTGTCACCTCGAATCTGGTGGGGGAGATATCGGGCCGAACTTAACTGATAACTACTGGTTAAATGCTAAAGGCACCAAAGAAACCATTTATGAGGTGATTTTAAATGGTCGAGAAGATAAAGGTATGCCGATTTGGCGAGAAGATCTTACAAAAGAGGAAATCTATGCGGTTACTTCCTATGTTATGACACTCGTTGGGACCAACATTGAAGATGCAAAAGAACCACAAGGTGAGCTAATTGAGTAGAAAAAGAACAGAGCTACATACGGAACGTCTGGCCACGACAGATCAGGCGGGACACCGGATAACGGTCTTCCCCGAAGATGTCAAAGGCCCTTGGCGGACTTATCGTAATTATGTTTATTGGTTTCTTATTCTAATTTATTTCACCCTTCCCTGGATTTATTTCCAGGGCAAACAGATCATTAAACTTGATATTGTAAACCGAGAGTTCATCTTTTTTGGCACAACTTTTTACAGTCACGATGCGCCCTTAATCTTTTTTATCTTTATCATTTTTGTTTTTGTCTTTGGGTTAATTACCGCCCAGTGGGGCAGAGTTTGGTGTGGGTGGGCCTGCCCACAAACGGTATTTATCGATGCCGTCTATAGAAAAATAGAAGTTTTGATTGAAGGTAAAGCGAGAGCGCGACGGGCGTTGGAACGAGCGCCTTGGACACTTGATAAGCTCTTTAAAAAAACTCTTAAGTGGTCAATGTATCTCATCGTCTCCTTGCACCTCTCGCATACTTTTTTAGGCTATTTCGTGGGTACACGAGAGCTCTTTATGATCTCTTTAAATCCCCCCGCCGAACATATGACGGCATTTATCTCTATGCTCGTGGTAACTTTCATTATTCTTTTTGATTTTGGCTGGTTTCGCGAACAATTTTGTATTATCGCCTGTCCTTATGGCCGGATGCAATCGGTGATGATGGATGAGAACTCTCTAGTTGTGGGCTACGATGTAAAAAGAGGAGAGCCGCGCAGAAACGTTGCGGCCGATAGAGCATCCGAGGGCGATTGTATTGATTGTCTTCACTGCGTGAAAGTTTGTCCCACCGGAATTGATATCAGACGGGGAACTCAACTTGAGTGTATTGCCTGTACCAACTGTATCGATGCCTGTGATGAAATAATGGTAAAAGTGAGCAGACCTAAAGGACTTATTCGCTACGATTCACTGGCGGAGATGGAAGGTAAAAAAAGAAAAATCTGGCGCGTGAGACCGGTTCTCTATGGAATCGCGGTAATTGTCGCCATTTCGGGGTTTGGTTATGGACTCTACGCTAGAAATCAGCTCAAAGTTCAATTTATAAGAGCAGGCCATACTCCCTTTCAAGAGATTAAAAGGAAAGGGGAGGAGATTGAGATCGTTAATCGCTATAACGTCTCGGTGTATTACAATGGAGAAGAAAACCTTAAACTCTTTTTCAAAACTGAAAAAAACTTTCTCCCCGAGCGAATGCGTATCGTGACCAGGAGTGTTCCCCACATTATAGAGAAGGGGAGAAAACAAAAAATAAGTATCTTTTTTCGCTTTAAGAAAAATATTTTAACGAATGGAAGATATCCCATCAAAGTAAATATTCTCTCCGGTGAGAACTTGGAAACTGCTAAATTTTTACGCCAAGAGGAGGTAGGTCTCGTTGGGCCCTTTTGATCACCTTTTAGATGCCAGCTTAATCGCTCTTCCAGGACTTGCCTTTTTGGCGGGACTAGGCGGAAGTCTGCACTGTGTGGGCATGTGTGGAGGACTGGTCACTGCGAGTACCCGTGATAAAAAAGGCGTGGTGCTCTACCAACTAGGACGGCTTTTTGGTTACTCGCTTTTAGGACTATTTGCGGGAACTATTGGAAATATTTTAGCATTTCAAAAAGGATCACCCATCCTAGCTCTTTTGCCCGCCATTACTCTTGGAGTTATGTTTATTCTCTGGGGAGTGGGGGCCTTAAAGGGCGCCAGAATTGAGATTCCCGTACCGGGAATTTATAATAGAGTTTATAAAAGTGTCTGGTCTACGGTTATGGGATCAACTGGTTCTAGTCCCTATCGTCCTATGGGTGTGGGATTTTTTTCCATCTTTTTACCCTGCGGCCTTTTATATGGCATCGTTATCGTCGCTGCCACTTTAAAAAATCCTCTAATGGGCGCTATGGCGATGTTTTTTTTCTGGCTTGGCACTGTTCCGGCGATGGGATTGGCACCAGGAATTTTTAAAAAAGTAATAGGTAAATTTTTTAGCAGATCTCCCAAGGTTTTAGGTTTTACTTTTATGGCGCTAGGTATTTTAACCATCTCGTGGAGAGTGTTTGCTTACTTTAAAAGTAGTGGAGGTGAGAGTTGTCACTGATAAGTAAAAAGAAATTTAAAAAGCTAGGATTGGATGGCATTTTATTTTACATCGTACTTTTTTTGGTACTTGTAGGACTGCCTATTTTATCAATTGTCATTCTGATGAAATATACTTAATCACTAATGTATATTTTTTAATTCACGGAAGGAATTCATATAGTCATTTTTTATATTTGAGACTAATTTTTCGGCCAACTCACGATCATAGGTATGGACAGAAAGATTTCGGGCCTGGATTATTTCAAGCCAAATTTTTTCATCATTAATTATTTTGGATTGGAATGCTTTGGTTAGGACATCTTTGGGGGATCCTGATTCCATGCCTTGGTCTTCAAGGTAGGCCTTGAGGAATTTCCAACCAAGTTCATAGACGAATTCAAAATTTTTAATAATACCAGCTATATCCCTTTGGTTTTCAATAGGAAGTGCAATGGCCTCTTCGAGACTATCTAAGGCCTTTAAAAAATTATCCCGTTTTTTAGGATTCATAAATTAATTTTCCTTCTTTAAGGATGGTTTGTCTAAGCTCATCTCCAACATCATTCAAGTTTACTGCATCAATGCCACATAATGTAGGAGCATTATCTTTAATATCCATTAGAAATTCGGCATCTGGGAAATCTTGTGGAAGTTGGAAGGCCAAATCATAGTCTGATCTCTGATTAAAATCACCTCTGGCCCGTGAACCATAGAGGTATAGCTTTATATTATTCCTAGGGAAATATTTTTTGATTCTCTCAATAATGAATTCTAAAAGTTCTTTTTCAATCATTTTTAATAACCTAAGAGCTGTTTTCTAATTCGCTTCATATTTTCAACCGCTACAGCTCTCGCTTTAATCGCTCCCGCTTGTAAAAGTTTGTCAATTTGCTCTTTGTTTTCCATCAGATTATTGTAAATCTCTCTTGGCCCTTTGATTTCATCGTTGATCTTTTCAAAGAGTTGCGCCTTGGCGACACCCCAGGAGATTCCCTTCATTAGCTCTTCCCTAAAAGCTTTGCTTTCATCTTTGCTGGCAAAGAGTTGGTAGTACTTAAAAACCAGTGAGCTATCGGGATCTTTAGGAGCATCTGCGGCACTAGAATCAGAGGTAATTCTATTGACTAGTTTTTTAAGTCTCTTCTCGCTGCAAAAAAGTGGAATAGTGTTATCGTAGGACTTTGACATCTTTCTGCCATCAAGGCCTGGAACCACTGCCACCTCATCCACTACAAGAGATTCTGGCTCAACTAAAACTTCAGTTTTATAAAGTGCATTGATTCTTGAGGCGATAGAGCGGGCGATCTCCACATGCTGGATTTGATCTTTGCCCACAGGAACAAGATTGGTATCAAAAAGTAAAATATCTGCCGCCATCAGCAGTGGATAGGTGAAAAGTCCCATATTCACACCGTGGTCCGGATCCTTATTTCCCTTATCAATATTTTCTTGCACTAGCGCCTTGTAGGCGTGAGCGCGGTTGAGATCCCCCTTAGGCGTATGACAGGATAAAAGCCAGGTGAGCTCAAATAGCTCAGGCACATCAACTTGGGCGTAAAAAGTAACTTTATCAGGATCAAGTCCGCAGGCCAGCCAGGTGGCGGCGATTTCATAGACGTACTCTTGAAAGAGCTTGGCATCTTTAACTGTGGTGTGCGCGTGGTAATCGGCGACAAAGAGTTTGTAGTTGTTGTCCGAGTTGTGCATATCTTTTAGTGCCGGTTTGATGGCACCTAGATAGTTTCCAATATGAGGAGTTCCGGTGGGTTTAATGCCTGTCAGTATATTTTTTTTGCTCATAAAAAAAATTAGCAAACTGCTTCTTAAAAGTGAATGAATTTCTTACAAGCGCATGGTAAAATGAGACATGGGAAAAATAGATCTAATTAAACTTAAAAGAACCCCTCTTTTTAGAAAAATCGCTATGGGCTCCTGGAAAAATGCCAAAGACCCTTCCGTCTATGGCATCGCAGAAATTGATATGCTCCCGGCGATGGAAGCGCTTGAAAAATATCAAGAGAAACACCTTGTTAAAATCACCCCCACTCATCTAGTCGGTCGGGCCATTACCTATTGTCTGCAAAAAAGACCTGAGATCAATGGGCTGATTAGAGGATCTCGTATCTATCTTAGAAAAGAGGTGGATCTTTTCTTTCAGGTCAGTATTCCCGGTAAAGGACACGACAAAAGTAAAAATGCCAATCTCGCAGGAACCGTCGTTAGAAAGTCTGAGGAGAAAAATCTCGGAGCGATTGCCAAGGAGCTAACTGATTCAGCAGGCAGAATGAAAAAAGGCAATTATGGAGAGTTAAAATCCTCCATGAGAGTTTTTAAATATCTTCCTTGGTGGATGGTGGGCATAGGATTAAATATTTCTTCTTGGCTTATCTATGGCCTAAATATAAATCTATCTTTTTTAGGACTTCCAAGAGACCCCTTTGGCAGCATAATGATCACTAATATTGGAGGACTCGGCGTGGAAGTAGGACTTGTTCCTCTCGTTCCTTATTCTAGAGTTCCCATTCTTATCAGTGTGGGCCGCATGACTAAAAAACCCTGGGTGATAGATGATAAAGTTGTGGTGAGACCTATTATGTCCATTGGTGTGACTTTTGATCACCGTTTTATAGATGGTATTCATGTCGCTCAAATGGCAGAAGATTTTAAATACTGTTTTGCCAATCCAGAAAAAATTCTTTTCAATGATGATTTTGATATGAAATCAGCGCGAACAGATTACTCGCAACTTCCTTAGCAGATGTAACCAGCTGAATTTAAAAAACTATTCCTTTAAAGTTCTCTAAAAATTCATTTGTGATAGGGATGTCCCGCTTTTAAGGTCACCGCCCGGTAGATCTGCTCAATAAGTAAAATTCTCGCTAGCTTGTGAGGAAAAGTTAAAGGGGAGAGCGAAATACTCCCTTTAGCGATATCTATAACCGATGGGTGATGGCCGGACGCTCCGCCAATGACCAAACTAAAATCAGTCTCCATCTTTTTAAAAAGCCACTGGGAAAACTCTGGCGTGTCCATTAAAAGGCCTTTTTCTTCAAGCAGATAGACGTCTCCCTTAATTTTAGAGATTACATCTTCTTCTTTTTTAACTTCAGTGATTTT
>QNFX01000085.1 GCA_003650125.1 Campylobacterota bacterium | reverse complement strand
TAATCGGTAAATTTTCAATATATGTTTCATCAGGGTTTTCGTTAATTTGCCAGTGCCGTTTACCCATTCCTTGGAAGATAAAAACATTATAGTTATCAATATGTGCACCAACACTTGAACCCTCTACAGAGTAAGTGGACATAATGTCATCAAATTGCCATGCCGGGATAAAGTTAAGCATATCCTTTATTTGACGAAACTCTTTAAAATACAATTCTAAATTGTGAACAATAAGAGTCCACTTATCTTTCTCATTTCTTGGAAATTGATTTGTAGTGAATGGGCCAAGCTCTGCGTCCCAAGGAGTTTCTTCTTGGGCCATCGTGACCATTCGAGTTTCAAAATTCCCATTTTGTGCCATCTCTAATAAATCTTGAGGGGTGGCCAAATGATCAACATTAGAAAAGGCCCGCTTAACGAAGAGAGGCTTTTTCTGCCAATAGTTCTGTAAAAAATCTTCAGGTGTAATTCCACCGAGAAATTGTTTAATTGTATTTTCCATGTGCGCAGCATAGATGAAAGGTAACGATTTTCTTACATGATAAATATTAACTTATTGCAGCTCTGTAACGTAATTACAGTAAATTACACAAGACCTTTAAGTAACATGATTTTTTCTTATCTTAAAAGATCGATCCCTCAATCGTTAATTTGGGCGAGTCCCTGTCCAGATATCTAAACTAAAATCGATTTATTACCTATAATTCCTATTATTTGTTCTTTGGATTTAAGAAAATAAACATCTAATTTGTCCTATCCTTTGATGCATGAAATCAGGCGGTTAGCTGTGCTCTTTGAGGCTGAGGTTGACTTCGCTTCGAATATATCGGATAATATCGATATATGTATCGAAGACTAAGCAAATTATCAATGTTAAATAGTTTTTTTCTATTTGGTCCAAGAGGGTGTGGGAAGACAACCCTTATTCATGAAAAATTCAGAGATGTCGATCACCTTTGGATTGATTTCTTAAACCTTGATAACGAGCTTCGATACAAGGGTAGACCAGAGCTTTTAGTCCAAGAATATCGTGGATTAAAAGAAAAACCAAAGTGGATTGTCATTGATGAAGTCCAAAAAGTCCCCCAAATTCTCGATGTTGTACACAGGCTTATAGAAGAAGAGAAGGTTAAGTTTGCCTTGACGGGCTCAAGTGCCAGAAAGCTCAAGCGAGCACAGGCCAATCTGTTAGCAGGAAGGGCCTTTAGTTTTTCTTTATCTTCACTTAGCTATCTTGAACTCGGACCTGATTTTGATTTGGAAGTTAGTTTAAACTTTGGAACACTTCCAAAACTTTTCAGTGTTGAGTTAGAAAAAGAAGAAGATAAAAAACGCTATCTTAAAAGCTACGTATCGACCTATTTACGTGAAGAAATTATCGTTGAGCAACTAGTTCGAAATATTGAGCCTTTTCATCGCTTTTTAGAGGTCGCTGCCCAGATGAATGGGGAGATTATTAATTATTCAAAGCTAGGACGAGAAGCAAATGTTACAGATAAGTCTGTTTCAAGATATTTTGAGATATTGTCTGATACTCTTATGGGGTATTTACTTCCTGCTTATCACAAGTCTGTCCGCAAACAACAAATTGAATCCCCACGGTTCTACTTTTTTGATACAGGAGTAATTAGGGCCATAAGAAATGATTTAAAGTATCCTGTTAATCCCAAAACTTATGATTATGGAAAGCTTTTTGAGTCTTTCATTATTATGGAAATTGTTAAGCAGAATGAATATTTCGAGGCCGATTTCAAGCTTTATTATTTAAAAACCAAAGACGGTGCAGAAATTGATTTAATTGTTGAAGATAAAAGAAAAACCTTTTTAATTGAAATTAAATCAAAAAAAGTTGATAGCAAGGAAGACCTCGTTTCTTTGTGTAATCTTTCTTCATCTTTTAAAAACTCAAGATCCTTGGTTCTTTGCATGAATGAAAAATCTATTCAAATTGATGGTAATGTTACCGCCATGAATTGGAAGGATGGGATAAGTTTGATTTTTACTTAGTCCTCCTTTTTACGCAAAAGGCAGGGGAGTTTATGAATTGATTGCCCACCTTGAATTCTGGCGCTATAGCTCAGTTGGTTAGAGCGGTAGATTCATATCCTACAGGTCGGTGGTTCAAATCCACCTAGCACCACCAAGCTCTCTTTGAATATCAAAAGTCACTAATCATTTCAGCTGCTTATGAGCAGGTTGTAGATATTTTTTTGAAATGTTTACCGCTATTACTTTTTTTATTTATTCACATGCTACAGCGCGCTGCAATGCTTTTTTATTAAAAATATCAGGGATGGTTTGGGACAAAAATCTTTTCAATTATTCCAATTTGAAGGGTGACCATGAAAGTGCCTTTCAAACCATATTATCGAGATCGAAGCTGAATATTAATAAAATAAGAGTGTTAAAAGCACTTTAGATGATTTAACTAAGGAGATTTTAAAATGAAAAATTTACTAATATTTTTAACAGTTATGATTAGCGTAAACTTGTCAGCTAACTCTTTTGACAGAGAAAAGGTCTGTAATATTGATGATCTTTCAAACTGTTTCTACATTGTAGATGAGTGTACTAGAGAATCTAGTTCACCAATAACCTACAACTGTGAAGATGTGGACGTCTCGTTCTATGTGCCAACATCATGCTCGGTAGGTAGGGATGGATTTGAGTGCGAACTTACAACCGAAAATGGCGGGGGCCTGTGTGACAAGAATGGCACAATCCATACTTGTCCTAATCTTGATGAGATGTATGATTATTCTGATGATCCATATGAGGATTGGTAATAAGAAAATTCAAGTTAAATATAAAAAGGGCAGTTTTAATCTGCCCTTTCTTTTAGCAATTATTATTACAAATAAAGAGTTTATCTTAAGAAGGGTCATCTTTTGAAGTTGAGTTGGGGGGGGGGTGCCTTTAGATCTAAATAAAAGCCGTTCTACTCCCTAACAATCAAAATTTTTGTTCTTTCAGAATATGAAAATAGGTGCCTAAATTGTCCTATCCTTAATGGAAATGACGCAAAAGGATAAGAGTTTTTTGTATATCGCATCAGTTCTTTTCTCTTAGAAAGTCCCATCTCTCAAGCGTGAATTGGATGAATCTCTACCAGGAAATCTAAATAAAAATGGGTTTATTACCTACAATTTCTGTTATCTGCTTTGGGCTTATGAAAATAAGTATCTAATTGATTCTATCCTTGTTCTCAATAATTTAAGATTGATTTTTATCCTGATGCCAATATTTTTGGTATAAGAAAATGTGGGCTATGAAGTATAGCAACTTTTTTCAAAAGTGAAGTCCGGAAATACCTAACGAAAGGTCAACGTTGAACTTTATTTTTAAAATTCGTTGCAAGTAGAAGAATATTTTAAAGGGTGGTAAATGAAGGTTTTGATTATATTATTTTTATTTTTTTCTTGCTCAACTCAAAAATCTAAAAACTATAAGGCTTTTCAAGCAAAGTTAGTTGAATCGGAAATTAAACGAGTTAATCAAAAGAAAGAAATAATTCGAAAACCGGCCTTTTTTGGTGTGGTAATAAAAAAAATTGATATTAAGGATGAGGAAGACCGAAAAGCTGCATGGCTTTTTATTCCTAAAAAATATTCACCCAATAAAAAATGGCCATTAGTTATCTCTCTTCATGGGTATTTTGGGACTCCCTTTTTTCATGAAATAATAAATCCCTTTTTTCCTCATATAAACAAAAAGAATTTCCTACTCGTTTTTCCCAAGGGATTAAAAGATAAAAAAAAGTGGCGTTATTGGAATGCAACTAAGGCCTGTTGTGATTTCGATAATAGAAATCCAAATGATGTGAAATACCTACGAGAACTTATAGGTGAAATAAGTAAATCCCATAATATTGATTCTAAAAAGATATTTCTTTATGGACATAGCAATGGAGGATTTATGGGTTATAAAATGGCCTGTGAGGCCTCGGATCTTATTTCAGGAGTTGTCAGCTTTGGGGGAGCATCATTTCTTGACCCTAGAGAATGTAAAAACACCCATCCGGTAACCATTTTAGAGATTCATGGAAAAAATGATCAAACCATTAAATATGATGGAGCAAAGGACTGGCATCCTTCGGTCGAAGAAACAATAATGCAGTGGACGAAATTTAATGGATGTTCAGATAAGAATTACTCCATAAGCAATATCAAAGGGGCACGCACCGGAAAGTACAAGATGCTGGAGCAAAAAATCTGGAGATTTTGCAAGGATGGAAAAAAGGTAGCACTTTGGACCTCAGAAAAGGGTGGTCATACTTACTTATTAGGAACTCAAATGACTAAAAAAATTCTTAACTTTCTTTTTTGATAAAAAACTTTATCTTAGAAGACCCCCTCTCATCATTAACTTTGGGGGGAGTTTTTGTTCGTAGATATAAGCAAATATCTATTTATTAGCTAAAATTTCCGTTATTTGTTCTTTGGAATTATCAAAATAGGTGCCTAATTTGTCCTATCCTTTAATAATTCATTTGATATAGTCTGCCCACTTTCTCATGTTTGCCGTAAATACTGCTTATGGCCTGAACCTCATAGCCTTTTGCCGTAAATTTAACAACAAGGTACCTGCTTGTTTGGGCCGAGCCACTTCTAAAAACGGGTATTCTCTTAGAATAGGCAACAAGATCAGATACTCTTTGAGCATGTTGGTGAATATGACCTGCAAAAACGGCAATAATATTGTGGTCTCTAATAATATCTAGATATTCTGCTTTACCTGGACCTCGAGGCCATGAGTCATGCATGTTTAAAACAATCTTCATATTACGAGACTTGGCCTTTTCAAGATCTTTGCGAAGCCATTTATTTGCTGTTGTAATTTTAAAATTGTCTTCTCTGGCCTTGGCAAAATCCCAACCTTTATATGTAGTCTCATATGTAGGATAGTTATTAAATTGTACGAAGTGAATATCACCGATATCAAAAGAGTACGATAAGCTTCCAGTAACATCTCTTTTGAGGGTAGGGAATTTATAGTATTTTCTCTCAGCAACATCTATGCTTTCTGGATTTAAGCTCCTTGCTCGGTCTATTATGTAATTAGACATTCTAATTGCACAGTTATTGAACGCACAATCATCAACATTGTTTTTACCATTGTCATGGTTTCCAAGACCTGGGAATAAATTTAGATTAAGTCTTTTTTCATAATAATTAACATAGGCATCATATTCATTCTTGTGTCCAAATGCTGTGAGGTCTCCATTTACGATAACTCCAGCAACTTTATTAAACCCTAACTCGTCGCCAAGTTCTTGAATACTTTTAACGTGCCAATCATTTGTTAGAATTCCCATTCCCTTTTCATCTTCACATTTATCGGGATTGTCCTTGCAAATAATTTCCTTACATTCTCTAGTGGAACAGGCCCAGTATAGTTGAGAGTCTGATGCAAAGATCATATAAAATTCTTCAGTTGCAAACTTTGAGAATTTAATTGAAGAAGTTTTGTCATTAAACCATGAACCCATTGATGGGACTGATTTGTAATACGATCTACATGGTGTTTTACCGTCTGATCCATCACATACTTTGACTTTGAAGCCGGTTGGAATATTTATAGATGAGACTTTATTGTTCCATGATTTTCCTTGAGTAGCTGCTTCATCCATACTGCAAAATTTCCACATCTGGCCTCTGTAGTTAGAGTCTTTAAATGCACGGACACAGTTATCTCCAAAATTTATTGCTTCTACATTCTCTGGAGGAGCGTTCTCTTCAATTATTGGAAGGCTTGAATCCCGCTTGTAACTTTTCTTGGCCACAACTTTCACATTTTTTCTGCAAAGTGCTCCGTCATCGCTATGCCCTGCGGGACATGATCCCCAGCAAACCGGACCTATACCTTTGTAACCGGCCGAACAGTTTTTGTAACACAGGCCTGATTTTTTCTCATAACCTGCAGCGCACGAGGTTCCAATTTTACCAACTCCTCGTCCGTAATTTTTTTTAAAAAACCATTTAAAGAGATTTTTATAACAAGATGCTGGGTGATTTTTATAACCTGATGGACAATATTGCCAACACACGGGTCCTACACCTTTGTACCCAGATTTACATTTGTTATAACATAGACCTGCATTTTTCTCTTGACTAGAACTACAACCTGGAACTTTTCCCGCTCCTCTGCCGTAACTTTTCTTAGTAACGATTGATCCCTTTAACCTACAAAGTAGACCGTCATCAATGTGACCTGTGGGACAAGGTTTATAACAAAGAAATGCGATACCCTTATCTCCCTCATCACATGGTGAATAGCAAATCCCATTTTCTAAGACGTGATTTCCTTGGCATTTTTGTGTTAGGCCACTAGTAGAGGCCTGTACGTTTAAATTTTGAGGGGAAGTTGCTTCCAGCGCCGTCATTTCATTGGAAATATTTTCATCTATGCTAGATGCCGAATGGCTTGTCATTTTAAAAATATTTTCATTATTTTTAAAATCTTCATCTTTGACAATTTCTTCTTTATTTTTTTCTTCTTCTTGATCGTTCTCATCAAGCTCACCTGATGCAACCTGCGTCCCAGCTTCTTGAAGTGAAGATTGATCACTTGTGATTTCAGTTAGATCATCGTTGTCCTCAGAGAGAACCGATTTTCCAGATCTTTGCCCTGCAGTCTGGGATTGCTCTGATGATTTGTCGGGACCAGAGCTTGGGTCTCGTCTTTTGGGCGTTTTTGATGGAGGCATACAACTTGATAGAGTAAGAAATAGAAGAGCTAGTAATGAGATTACTAATTTTGAATTTTCAAACTTGCTCATAAATTTATACCTATTTTAAAATGAGTTACTTTTTCTATGTAACTAATCGGAAATAGGGGAATATTTTTAAAGAAGGTCGTGTTAATTTTTGCGGGTCGGCAAAAATGGCAAGGTCTATGTAAGTTATTATAAACAATATTAGTGCCTTACTCCAATCTACCTTAGAAGGGCCACCTTTCGAACATGAATTTGGGTGAGTTTCAGCCCGTAGATCAAAAAAAAACAAAATATTACCTATAATCCTTATTATGTGTTCTTTGGATTTGTGAAAATAAGTGCCTAATTTGTCCTATCCTTTT
>QNFX01000084.1 GCA_003650125.1 Campylobacterota bacterium | reverse complement strand
TGCCCTAACTCTTGATCTTTTTGTGCCCTCTCTAAGGCATCCTGGAGCAAGGCCCACATGATCTTATTTCTTTCAAAGGCGACGACTTTAGCGCCAAAAGATAAAAGGAGTAGAGAATCAGAACCAGTACCACAGGTGATATCCCACACTAGAGGGCGGTCCTGAAATTTCCCCCCCAAGGCCTTGGCCAGGGGTTCTTTTTTCAGGGAGTAATTCTGTTTTTGGTGATATTTCAAAGGCGCTATAAAATCGATGAAAAATGGCCTTAGATTCTCCTCTTTAATGGTTGGAGTCATAAGTGCTAGACGCCCCTCATAGGAGTACAAATACAACTCTTCCACGGAGTTCACCAAGATAAATTCAGGATCATTCTGAAGAAATTCTGGTACATCATTTAGATTGCTTGAAAATATTGATATCATCTAGCGCATTATGACTAATTGGGTGGAAAAAGTCCCCCTCATCATGTAAGATTTGCCCTTAAAATTAAACATCTTTAGGAAGTTTTTTATGGCCCACAACTTCTCCCATCTACCTTATGACCCCACAAAACTACAAAGAGAATTAAAAAAATACTATATCTCCGCCACAGAGGATGAGATCCAGGAGATGCTAAATTCTCTGAGCATAAATAATCTAGAAGAGCTATTTGCCCATATTCCAAACGAAGTGATGTTTGAAAAAGCTCCAAATATCTGTAAGGAACTAGATTATGAGAGTCTAATCTCCCATCTAGAACAGATGGCCGCCAAAAATAAAATAAAAACCTCTTTTATTGGAGATGGACTTAAAAATTACCGAGTTCCAGAAATTGTCCCTTTTGTATCTGATATAAGAGGTCTCACAACTGCTTATACTCCATACCAACCAGAGAGATCTCAGGGAACACTTGCAACTTTGTGGATGTATTCCTCCACCCTTTCCATGCTAACTGGTTTTGAGGCCATCAACTCCAGCTTATACGATCGTGCCACCGGAATGTTTGAAGCGATCAAGACCAGTATCAGACTTAAAAGAAATACCGACACGGTTTTAATTTTAAAATCTAATTATCCTGGTGATATTGAAGTTGTAAGAACTCATGCCAAAGAGACCAAGGTCAAAATTGAAACCATTGACGTTGATCCAAAGACTGGAATTACCAATATCTCTGCCTTAAAAGAAAAGGCCAGCTCCATTGAAAACCTCGCGGGAATTGTCTTTCCCCAAGTTAACAATCTTGGAAACTTAGAAGATGTATATGCAATTAGCTCGCTTTGCAGGGATTTGGGAGTTAAATCCATCGCTATAATTGATCCCATGCTTCTCGCAACGGGAGGGCTTGTTCCACCAAGCGAATACGAGGCCGATATTATCGTCGGTGAAGGCCAACACCTGGCCATAGGCCCTAACTTTGGCGGCCCAGGCCTTGGTATATTTGGCATTAGGTACAATGATAAAAATAAATTAGATATAAGATCCACTCCAGGAAGATATATCGGAAAGGCCAAAGATGCTGATGGTAATGACTGTCTCTCCATGGTGCTCTCTACTCGTGAACAACACATCAGAAGAGAGAAGGCCACTTCCAATATCTGTTCAAATCAAGGTTTCCTATCCACACTTGTTGGAGCTGCCGTTTTAGAGCGTGGTGAAAAAGGAATGAGTGATTCTTGTAAGGCCGGCAAAGAGATGGCACTAAAAGCTGCCAAGGCGCTAACTGGTTTTGAAGGCGTGGCCCTAGCGTTTAACTCTGCCTTTTTTAATGAATTTACTTTAGAATTTAAATCTCCAGTAAGTGAGTTAATAGAAAAAGCAAGAAAATCAGATATCCACCTCGGTGTGGATGTCTCAAAAAGAGTAGAGGGAAATAGAAACCTTTTACTACTATCCTTTTTTGATATTCATACCGATCACGATCTAGATAAACTTATTAATTTCTTTGCTGACAACTTCACCCCAAGTAAAAAAAATGTGACGATTGCCGATATTCCAAAAAACCTAAAAAGATTAAATCCGGTAGGCCTTCCGAGCTTCTCTCTAGATGAACTGAAAAAATTCTACACTGAACTCGGAGAGCAAAACGTTAGTCCTGATAATTCAATTTATCCACTCGGCTCTTGTACCATGAAGTACAACCCCTATATCAATGACTACGCTGCAGGACTTTCGGGTTTTACTGACATCCACCCACAAGCTCCAGAGGGAGATGCTCAGGGCTGTTTAGAAATCATTTATGAAACTCAAGAAATCTTTAAAAATTTAACCGGACTAAGTGGAGTAACCACTCAACCAGTAGCGGGTGCTCAAGGCGAATTGGTTGGAATCAAAATGTTTCAAGCGTATCACAGAGATAGAGGGGAAAACAGAGATGTTATCTTAATTCCTCGAACCGCCCATGGAACCAACCCTGCAACTGCCACCATGGCCGGTTTTGAAACAAAAATCGTGGATGGTAAAAAAACCGGAATCATAACCGTTGAGGCCAATGACCATGGCCAAATCGACCTTCATAAACTTAAAGAACTAATTAAAGAGTATGGGCCAAGAATTGCCGGTATTATGGTGACAAACCCCAATACCTCGGGAATTTTAGAAAAAGAGTTTAAGGCCATGGCAGATTTAATCCACAAGGCCGGAGGTCTGGTCTATATGGATGGGGCAAATATGAATGCCATTGCCGGCTGGATTGATCTGAAAAAACTTGGAGTGGACGCTGTTCACAACAACACTCACAAGACCTGGACCATCCCTCACGGAGGTGGTGGCCCCGGAGACGCCTTTGTAGCTGTTTCAAAAATCTTACTAGACTACCTTCCAGGAATTCAAGTTATAAAAGATGGCGATAATTTCAAAACTGTAACGCCATCAAAAAGTATCGGTACCTTTCATCGCCATTTTGGTAATTTTGCCCATAAGGTGAGATGCTACGCCTATCTAAAGGCCCTCGGAAGTCATGGTGTAAGAAAAATGAGTGCCGTGGCGGTTCTCTCTGCCCGCTACCTTTTTGAAAACTTAAAAACGATTTATCCCACCCTACCCATAGGAGCAGAAGATCAAACTCGAATGCATGAGTTTATCATTACTATTGAACCTGAACTCTTTAAAAGAATCGAAGAATCTGGTACACCAAAAACTCAAGCAATTGCTCGAATCGGAAAACTTTTTCTAGATTTTGGCCTTCATGCTCCAACAGTGGCCTTTCCAGAAATTTTTGGATTAATGATTGAGCCAACAGAGAGTTTTTCTAAAAATGAGCTAGATCGTTTTAATGAAGTGGTTTCTGCCATTCATAAAATTCTTTTTGAAACCCCAGAGGTATTAACCTCTGTCCCTCACTTCACTCCAATTCGAAAAGTTGATGAAGTCGGTGCCAATAAAAACTTAATCCTTTTTGAAAAAATTACCAAGTTACCTAAAGTCTTAAAAAACAAAATAGATCCAAGCGAACTTTCCCAAATGAATATAGGTGATATTTGCCAAAAGATTTTAAAGGCCCATCAGGAAACGATTTCTTAACTTAAGGCAACTTTTACCCCAATCTATCGCCCTAAACTTATCTGTATAATAAGGAGAACTCCTTATGTAAAAGATTATGTCCAAAATTAATATTCTTTTTATTATTTCCTTAATTTTTACATCCTTCACTGCCTTATCTCGAAATGACCTCGATGATTTTAGACCATTAAAAAGCGGTTTAGATTCTCACCTCGATAGAAAAAGGCCTTTGCTTGAAAGGCCGCTTGAACATCACCTAGCAAAACTTATCCCACTTAAAGTTGATGCCACAACAGAAGTCCCTCAAGGTGACTCAGGAGCAAGACTATTTAAAATCGCCAAAAAAAATAGAACCCTTTGGACTACTGCCATGAGTTTGGCCATTCCAACGGGAGTGCTAGTTCAAGGAATGCTCTCATGGGATTGGGGGAAAGATAAGAAAAAATTCGGCTTTGGGAGTGAGGGCTGGTTTAGTCCTAGTTCTTACTCTGGGGGGGCCGATAAAACAGGCCATATGATGAGTCATTACATTCAAAAGAGATTTTATACATGGCTTTTTTATAACCTAGGCCACGACCTTAAAAACTCTCAGCTCTTTGGACTTTTGGGAGCGGGACTTACAGGCCTTATGATTGAACTAGGAGATGGTATCTCCCGTTACCGCTTTTCCTGGGAAGATCTTTTTATGGATACCATTGGTATTACCTTAGGGTGGGTTCTCGATCAATATCCGAAATTAGATGAACTCATAGGACTGCGCTGGGAGTACTGGCCTTCAGAGCAATACTTTGATGATCAAAATAAAGATAAGATTGATTTCATGAGTGATTACAGTGGCCAGAAATTCTTCTTCTCTGTTAAGGCCCTGGGAATTCCGACTCTCAGGGAAAAATGGTATACCAGATATCTAACCCTTGATGTTGGCTATTACACCAGAGGATACAAACCAGATTACACCCCAGAAGAAATAAATCGAAATAACAACTCTCAGTGGTGGTCTTACGGTATTGGCATAAACCTTGGTTCTTTAATTAATGATGTCACCTCTAAAAATGGCCTTACAAAAATACTTGGATCTATCACTAAGTATTGGGTTCCTCCTGGAATCATCTATAGTGGATCTAGCAATATCAGTGGTGGGAAGTACCGTTACAAATAGCAATATCTCATTGCCTAATTAGAGTGTAATAATGCTGTCTGACATTGTAGCATTTCCAATTTATAGTTTGATTCCAGTTACGCCTTTTAGAACCATTTAAGTCCATGCAACGTTTTGATCTTTTATTTTGTAGTTGAAAGGTATTTAATCCCTTATTGATAAATTTCCACTTCTGGCCATCTCTTTTATGACAACTATAGACACCAATGCGCCCACCATTTCTATCAGAAAAAGAATCTAGGCATTTTCCAGTCTTTTTATTTTTAATCAAAAAATAACCATCAGATTGTTTTTCAACCACCCATTGTTGACGGGCCTTTGAACGACTTCTTAAATAGCTATATTGAATACTATAACTACCGGCCTCGGTTAAAAATTTATTACTAATCTTAGGTCTGATTTGATAAGTACCATTTGAAATACTCGTCTGAGAGGTATTAAGCGCTCTCACCACCCCACTTCCCACATTACTCCAGTTTATTCCCGTGGAAAAGTTCATCCAAACATCTCGATTATTGCCTATCTTTTTTCTAAGCTCCTCATTTTGATCGCCAACAGTGGGAAGGGCAAAATAGTAGTCACTGCCAAACTGAGCAGTACAGTTTGCAGGCCCCTCAGTAAATACTCCACTTTTACTAGTCACTTTCCAGTCAAAAGAGTTGGTCTTATGTCGACAAGCGTGTTGTTTCCTCTCCGTACAATAAACTCCATACCAACGACCATTTCTCTGCTTGGTGCAGTTTCTCCCTCTTCCCCAAGAGCGTGGTTCTCCCGTGGCCCAAGACCAGATAGCAGCATTCACTTTGGAATTATCAACCCAATCCATCTCTAAGTAAGTCATGCCACATTTAGCAGCATCTCTAATAGAATCTAAGGTTACTTTTCCAGAATCTTTTGTCGGATCATATACAATTTTAAGATCTAGCCCTAAAACTTTCCCATCAGACTCCATAAAACCAACAAAATATTTATTTTTAAAACCCTCTCCAGAGCTCCCATTAATTTTTTTCCCATACAGATAACAAGTGTTTCCATTGAAATTTTTAACGTACGCACTTGGCCATCTGGGCCAAAACTTACTACCTTGGCCATGAACAAAATTATGACTTGAATTACTTTGGTTAAAAAACACCACCCTTCTTCCCTTGCTTCTTATATAATCAAGAGATGGATAGCCACCCCCGCTAAATTTTGCCAAGTCTTGCTTACTAAACACTTTATTTGCACCAATTATTTTTTCGATAATATAAGCAAATGATTTAATATCTCCATTAAGTGTATCTTCTAAATACATGACAATCACTTCATTTGGATTTTTATTCATCCAAAGTTTTATCTCTTCTAAGTATGCTGCCCAATATCTACCTTGAACATTACATGTAACTTTTATCTTTTGATTACAGTGAATGGCCCTAAAATTTCCATGTACTTTGTGAACATCGGCGGCAAGAATTCTTATCCCCATATTTAAAAGGTCTGTGGGACTATAAAATTGATTACTCATCAAAGTAGGGCCTGCTTTTTTATACCCAATAGAATTATGTGGAACTACACTGGACATAAAGGAAAAAGGTTTCTTTCTCACAAGTTCCCGTTGAAATTTATGGGATCCCGAAATGTAGGGAACAGGCCTATTAGAAAAGCGAGATCCTGGTGAGCAATAATGACGCCAACTAGACCAGCTCCACCTTTTAGAAAGTCCCCGATCACAGCCAAAATTGACCATATCCCAATATTCTTTTACCCAAACCCGGCATCTTGGTTGTCCTAGTTGACCACAAGAGCGGTCTCCTAGAATATAATTCATTACACCTCTACTCTCTTCCTCACTCTTTTTTTTCTTTCCCCCTGAGGAGAAAGAGTTAAAGGATAAAAGTAAAGTTAGCAAAATTATAAATTTCATGAATTAATCCTCTTTACTCTCTAGCAATATCTCGTTTTAATTTATCTACAAACATTTCATGTTTTTCATCTGTATCTTTAGCTGCTATTTCTTCGGCCTGATCAACTATACCTTCTTCATACTCATACTCATCAAAATCTCCATTAGATTCAGAGACCATCACTTCAACAATTTCATCGCTATCTGCCGATTCAAGCTCTCTGATCTCTTCAGCAGAGGCCATGAAATTTTCAGCATCATCAGGGTCAGGATATTTAACTTTTTTATCTTCAACTATCAGGGATTCATTAATATTTTTATTAAGAACAAGTTCAATCTCTCCATTTTGTGAATTGATAATCGCCTCAAAACTTCCATCACTCCCATCAGGTTGCTTAAATTCAACCAAGGCCCTTTCTAAATAAAGTCCGGCCCCCTCATTTAAGGCAACAAATCCTTCCTTTTTGGTAATTTTAACCTGGCGATCATAAGTGCTTGATTCATTTAAATGGGCCATAGTCTTTTTATCCCAGTTGGGATCGACTTTATTAATATAGTTTATTTTTTCCGGCCATTTATCTAGAAGTTTCATCCCCTCACCAATAACAACTCTACCGTTTAATTTAGGGATATTTGAATTAACTATCC
>QNFX01000083.1 GCA_003650125.1 Campylobacterota bacterium | reverse complement strand
GGATTTGCTGCCGGGGCAGCGAGAGGCGGAACTGTTCGCGGCATGAGAGGCGCAGCCATGGGACTTAAGGGATGGGCATGGCCCACAAAGGGCGCTAACATGATGGCACAAAGGGCGACTAGGGTTGGGACATTAGCCGGCGGAGCATTTGTAGCTGGAAATTTTGCAAACCCAAGAAACAACTTCGGACCATTCTAAATAAGGAGACACCATGGCTTTTGGCGACTACAGAGAAGGCGCGGGAATGTATGAAGACTATTTAGCCCCAGATCAAGGTAACGCGGGTGCTTTAGTTACTGCCGGTCTAATGGCAGCGTTCATGTATACTCCTTTGGGGAAAAAAGCTTTTTCAGGTGCATTTAAGTCTGGGAGAAGTGCTTGGAGGGGGATGTTTCGGGGCGGAAAAGCTCTCGGTAGGCTTGCCGCAAATAAGGAACTTGGAACGAGAACATTCGAGACGGCTGTAAGGGCTATAGGCGGAACTGGAAGGGCGCTTAAGTATGCGGGGAAACCCTTCATGTGGGCGTCAAACAATAAGGCCGCAACCTATGGGTTAGCTTTTGGCGGGGCCGCAATCTTTGGTGGCATGAGCGGAATGAAAGCTAGGGCACCATATGGAGAAACTCCTACTGAAAGTATTCATTTTGACCCGAACACAAGGGGAGGACTTTCCCCTAGCCACAATGGAGCGACTGGAGATTTAACATTAGCTCTTCACGGAAGGAGGTAAGATGGCACAGACATCAACTGACTACAGAGAAGTAGGTAGAGGTCAGGAAGGAGGAAGTCCACCGTGGATGATGCAGGCGAACATGTTGCTATGGATATCGTCTGGGATGGTTTCCGGTCTAGAAAAGCAAACGTTTAAAAATCTGGGTGCATGGAAAGGCTCTGGAGCTGCTACTCACGCTTACCTTAATTCAATGAGAGGAGGAGCAACAACGTGGGGAGCCTTTGGACCTAAGGGTGCTGCACGGACAGCTACTAGATTGGGAAAACATGCGAGTGCCTTAAGTTTAATACAAAGTCCGGGAGGCGGCGTTCTAAACCCCCGAACAGCCAGGGCCGCAGGAACACTAGGTATAGGTAAGCAATTTGCAAGGTTAGCAGCCTCTAGGATTGGAAAAGCAGTCTACAGAGGGTTAAATATAGGAATGTGGGCTCCAGATATTTTTGCAGGAACCATGGGTGCAGTATCTGCAATCAGGGCCATAGGTAGGAAGGGACCTAGGCAAGAGTTTGGTGAGAGATTTTTTGATACACAAGGATCATATACTGAGAGGCAGCGGTCCATAAGGGCGATAACATCGTCTAGGCTGTCTACGAGGTCAGCAATTGGAAACGAAGCGGCTTTAATGCACAGATAAGGAGACACGATGCCAGATTCAATATCAACACCGGGAATGGGTGCTATGGGAATAGCTAGAGCTTTAACGGGTGGAAAACCACCTAGTATGAAGGGTTCTGGAAATAAAAAAGCCAGGAGAAAACTCAAGAAGAAAATTACAAAAAACAAGAAAAAAGCCACTGGGAGAAAATAATGGCAGACAAACCTATTGAATACATAGCTGGCGGAGTGGCAGAGGGCATGACCCTAGAAGACATTGCCAAAAAACATGGCGTTGACATCTCTATCATCAACAAACAGATTAAGATGGGTATAGAGGTAGAACACGAACATAGCCCAGATGACGGCGTTGCCGAAGAGATATCAAAGGACCACCTATTTGAGAGTCCGTTCTATTACTCCTATCTAGAAGAGATGGAGGAAGAACTGGAAGAGCATCTAGAAGAAGACATCAAGAGGGGTATGACAGAGGAAGAGGAAGAAAAAAAGAAGCCAAAGAAAAAAGCTACTATGGCTCAGGTTATAGAATTCCTAAAGCTGAACCCAAATCCAAAAGATGACGATGTTCACGAGTGGGCAAAGGAAAATGGGTTTGAGATACATGGCTTAGAGGCACTCTTCTACAAATTAGCTTCAGATCACGTTAAGGCGATGGAAAAAGAAAAGAAAGATTCCATGGATTCAGAAGAACTAAAGAATGACACCATAAAGAGATTATTCGGATAAGGAGTGGCTATGGCTAAAAAACCGCAAGAAAAGAAGGGTGGCTCTAACGTTGGCAAGTATGAAGGTGTTAAATCTTTTTGTGGGCCAGCTGGAGGAGCACCAAAAGGCAGCTATCCGGTAAATACATGTGGAAGGGTGGCCGCGGCTAAATCATATGCGAAGAATGCTCCAAACCCAGCAGGCATAAGAAGTTGCGCAGAAAGAGCAGCAAAGAGACTTGGTTGTGGTGGTAAGAAATGACAACTACTCCAATACAGAAATGCGCGCAAAGCTTACAACAGAAGATGGCCATGACCGGGAAAAAGATAACGACAGAAGAAGCTGTAAAACAATGCAGTAAAAAATTTGCGATACAATCAAATAAAAAGGATTAAGACATGAGATCAGAAACTAAAAATGAAAAGATAAGAAGAATTTTTAATGCTGATGATTTTGGAGACAGTAGCATAGAAAGAGACGTTATGAGACTGCGAGACAAAAATCTTTCTGAAAGCGAGAAACTTAACAAAATAATCAGAGTTGCTGAGGAGAGAAGTCCTAGGCTTTCTCTTTTTAATGAGTTTCTATCTTGTAATGTTTTAAGTCAGATCATAAATACAAAGATATTTCCAAAGTATAGAAAACCAGTAGTTTCAGTTGCAGTAGACCATGTAATAAAAGAACAGTTTGAAATAATACAGAAAATGTGGTTTAGCTATTCAGACACAATTAAACCGGCCAATGTGGAAGAAGTGCAGACAGATATAGATAAATCTCAGGAAGTGCTGGTTCTTGGGTACTATTTTATGAAGCACAAGGAAACCGGTAATAATATGATATTTGGTATAGATTTTATAGAAGGATTCAATACCGGGTACATAGCTATGTATACGAACGAAGGCGATTCAAAGATAGCGTCTAAGGTGATGAAAGATATCATATTTTGGGCCAGAAACAACAATTTCTTAAAAAACAAGAAAATAGACACTAATGGTAGATTCTTAAAGTTAGATGGTACCAAAATGGAAGACGTAATTCTTAAAGAAGAGATAAAGAATAGAATAAAAAGTGGCACCATTGACATGCTTGCAAATGTAGAAAAATACAAGAAAAACAACCTACCCATCAAGCGCGGCATACTGATGGAGGGAGAGCCCGGTACCGGCAAAACACTTTTAGCAAAAGCTCTTGCTCAGGAGATAGAGAGTACGTTTATATGGGTAACAGCAGATGATGTGACATATCCGTCAGATGTATCGTACATATATGATATGGCCAGAGAATTATCACCAACAGTAGTTCTTTTTGAGGACATAGACTATATAGGCAAGGACAGGGAAGGATACTCGGGTTCGTTTGACAAAATAACCGGAGAACTTCTTAACCAGCTAGATGGCGTGCAAAGCAATGAAGGGATCATAACCCTTGCATCGTCTAACTATCCAAAGGCTCTAGATAAGGCTCTTAGGAATAGACCGGGAAGGTTTGACATAAGAGTAAGGTTTGAGCTGCCGGATAGCGTGCTGAGGGAGAAAATGTTAATAAAGTTTTTTGGACCAACAGATATATCTGATCTTGACATGCCCGACATGGTAGAAAAGTCTGATGGTTATACTGGGGCCTATATTAAGGAACTTGTAGTAGCTACAGTGATGTTGGCGGTTACCAAGGAATCAACCATGGAAGACGGTACGGCAATAGTTAAGAAAGAATTTTTTGAAGAAGCATTTAATCAGCTTGAGGAAAGTAGAAATTTAGATGACAAGGAATAGGGTTGGAGCAAACGCCGGACAATAAAATAAATGTGTAATATAGACATAGGTCGTCAGTGCATGTAACCCAACCCCAAGTTTAATTATGGAAATGAATAAGTACTGTCAAGAATGTTTGAAAAATCACCCACACTGGAAACTTGTTAAAGACAAGGTTTTCCTGTTAAACGATGCCGGTGTGCCCTCAATTCCAGTATGTAGCCTAATTAAGGGGCAAGGTATAACTGAAAATATGAGAGAAGAGTTTGACGAAGACGAAATTGGTCTTATAGAACTTCTTTCCAGTTCAGTAAAGTGGGCTGACATAGAGTTTCAGTGGAAAGCTCGTTGGTATCAAGATTTAATGCTTAAGTGTACAGCGTTTAGGAAAGTTAACCGGATAGGAAGACGTGCCGGAAAAACAGAAACGCTTTGCGTTAAAATGATGCACTATGCATATACTAATGAGTATACAACATCTTTGGTTATAGCACCTTACAAAAATCAGGTAGGACTAATATTTGATAGGCTTGAGTACTTTCTTTCAGTAAGCCCCGGGATAAAGGCTTCCATAAAAAGAAACACCAAGAATCCATACAGAGTAGAGCTACACAATGGATCAAAGATAATGGGTTTTACTTCTGGAACCAGAACCGGAGCAAAGTCAACTGGTATACGTGGTCAGGACGCCCACGCTATATTCCTTGACGAAGCAGATTTTCTAGGACCAAGTGACTTTGAAGTTATCCTAGCTATACTGGCATCAAGGCCAGACTGTTATCTATGGGCATCGTCTACCCCTATAGGAAAGCGCGAGATGTATTGGAGATGGTGTACAGATAAATCTCTTGGTTTTAAAGAATTTCATTATCCATCAAGCGTTAGTCCGTCATGGACAAAAGAAACAGAGATATTGGAAAGGTCAATGTATTCTGAGCAAGGGTATAATCACGAGTTTGATGCAAACTTTGGTGAAGAAGCTGAGGGTGTTTTTCTTAACAAGTTCATAGATGACAACTTGCATAAGTTTAAGCTGGGGAAGATAAAAAAGAACAAAAATTCTTTATATACAATTGGCGTAGACTGGAATACTTCGGAGAAGGGGACACACATAATAGTTACTGAATGGAATCAAGAGCTGAATGATGGTAACGGGGCCTTTAGGCCCGTAGAGAAGATTATCATATCTCAGATAGAGTTTACACAAACAGTGGCATGCGAAGAGATTATAAGGTTAAATGCTAAATGGGACCCGGCAGCAATATATGTTGACCAGGGTTTCGGATATGCTCAGATAGAGACACTCCACAAGTATGGGCTTAAACATTTAGAGACCGGGTTGGTGCAGAGGGTAAAGGGCATAAATTTTGGGGATAAAATTGAAATAAGAGATCCGGCAACGAGAGAAAAGGTAAAGAAGCATATAAAGCCTTTTATGGTAAATCTTTGCGTTAAAAGACTTGAAGACGGGTATATGATGCTCCCGGAAGAAGAGGACGTAAAACATGGTCTCGTTGGTCAGATGAGAGACTATACTGTAATCAGGCGATCAGCAGTGGGGCAGCCAATATTTTCAGATGATGACGATCATTCCCTTGTGGCTTGGATGCTTTCTATTTATGCCGCGACTATAGAGAACAGCGATATGGTTAGGATGAATACCGTTCCGCATATCGCAATAGCCGGAAACTTCGGATCTCATAAGGATGAGAACATAGTCTTAAGCAAGAAGAGGGAAGAAGAAACTCACAAGAGAGACACGGGCATAGTTCCCAGGTGGAGCGAAAATAAATATCTATTCAACGACACATCGCTTCATAAGACCTTAGATCTACAGAATACAAAGAAGAAGTTGGGGAATAAGAGATCAAAAACATTAAAAGAGTTAAAAAGGTTTAGACAGACAATAGGGAAGACTAGCAGAGCTCAATTTTAATTTGCTGCCACCCCTCACTCAACCCATCAGCGGTTGAGTCCTGAAAACCTTTAAAGGGATTCGCTAGTGGCTGATTCCCCGTCGGCCACTGGCGATTCAGGGTAAGGAGAAAATGCCAATAAACAAAAATGACTCAAGTAAAATAAATTATCAAGGTGATTTTCAGTATTCCAAGGAGAGGAAATATCGATCTGAGGAACCTCGGAGGCTGGGGGATAGGGAATACCTACCCGAAGAGGAAAACGTTAACGCTGTAGCTCTTAGAAAAAAGTTTGATGATCTCAAAAAGAAGGCAACTAAGCTTGATGATGTTATAGATGAGCTTTCGGTTGCCCTAAAGATTCCTGTAGATAAAGAGAAACAGTCCAGGATATCGTATGCAATAAATCAGCTAGACCCAGCAAGCGGGGGAGAATACCTGTCATACACCCTATATAAGGATATTATAAATCAGCAAGACGCGGGGGAGAGAAACATAACTCTAGACTGGATGTTGGACAATGTCACGGATGATCCTTACGCAAACTCAGACATATTGTATGGAAAGTATATAGAGGGAGCACAAACGTATACACAGATCCCCCAAGTAACGGTAGACGAGGAAGGTCCAAACATTTGGAGTGTGTATGGGAATACTCTTCTTAATAATATATCAAATTGGAATCAGAACGAGTACCACATAAGACAGATAGTGAACTGGGCACAGGGCTGGCTATTTAATACTCCGGATCCGGCATATATTCCTTGGACGTTTAAGGATGATATGAAGAAAAAGATCATGGAGTATGACAGTATGGACCAGGTGCTAAGTACATTTACGGATCTTGGGAATAACCTTGGCGGTTCAGTTTTTGGCGCGCTAACAAGCCCTCTGTCTCTTCCAATGGACTTGTGGGATTCATTAAATGGTAAGGCCGAAAATGACAACAACTTCTTTAACTCTATAAACGAAATATTTTCAATGAACTATGGAGCAGACTTAATATGTTGCTTAGTACAGTGGGCAGGCGGACTAGACCTCAGGACATTGTATGCTCTCAGGTTGTTGTTACAATTAGCTGCGAATGGTCTTAAATTAGAGTTTGCCGATCTCTTAAACTCAATTCTAAGTGTTGTCAATGGATTTATGAGAAACATAATAGCAGGACAGTTGATAGCGATACTCGAACTCTTAGTTCAAACAGTAACTGATCCAATATACAGATGGCTAAACTCTGAAGACCCTAAATGGAAAAAACTATTTCTATGTACTCCTATAGATGAAGCTATTAATATCTATGTTCTTGGGGGGATTGAAAAGATAGAAGAGCTACTGGAAGAAAAGATACTAGAGTTTATGAAAAAGATAGAAAATGATAATTATTTTGAAGAAAAGAAAGTAGAAAAAACAGAAAAAAACAAGACACTACAAACCATAGTGGAAGTACTTGACACCATAATAGCCGCTGTAGGAAAGTCTACGCTTTGTGGGTACACTATAGCAGATATCAATGCGGGTGGGGATGCGGTTCTTAG
>QNFX01000082.1 GCA_003650125.1 Campylobacterota bacterium | reverse complement strand
TGATCAAAAATTCTACGATCTTAAGCTAGATTTTTTTCTTAAAACTAAATGTGATGATATCACTCTTTGGGGTGCTGGGCCTTCGGGGAAAAAGCTTGCTAAAAAGTTATTGGAGAGAAGAGTTGAATTTAGATGGGTCACCGGTAATTTAAGGAAAGTTGGTAAATTTATCTACGGAGTTGAGATAAAACTATTAGATGAAGTTAAAGATAATGTGATCCTGGCCGTGACACAAAAAGATGCCAGTGATGGTATTGTTAAATTTTTAAAAGACAGGGAGATAGATAATTATTATTTTTTCTAATTTTTCATTTCTGAAAAATTTTTAATAAAGGCCTTCTTCATAAAAAAAAATCCTGATAAATTCCTCTATTGAACTCAAATTGGGAGAAACCGTGGAGTTAATATCAGGTAATATTGAAAAATCTATTTATTTAATTAGGGGCCAAAGGGTAATGATTGATAGTGACCTAGCAAAATTATATGCAGTTGAAACCAAGACACTTAATAGGCAAGTTAAAAGAAATATAAAGAGATTCCCTCCAGATTTCATGTTTCAGCTATCAAGTCAAGAAGCTACAAACTTGAAGTGCCAAATTGGTACTTCAAGTTTGGCCCATGGCGGAAGAAGGAAGCTACCTTTTGCCTTTACAGAAAATGGGGTCGCCATGTTGTCAGGTATTTTAAATAGTAATCAAGCAATAGAAGTAAATATTGCAATTATGAGAATATTTACCAAACTTAGAAGCTTTTTACTTTTGGAACGAGAATTAACTGAGAGAATGGATAATTTGGAAAAAGGAACCGTTAAATTATTTAAAACAGTTTTTGAGAGGATGGATAATCTGGAAGATAAAATAACTCCTAGGCTGTCACCTCATCGAAAAAAAATTGGTTTAAAATAAGATTTATAAAATTATTTTTTTCACTCATAGGGTCCAAATACCAACTAGGTCTAGAGGATATTGTATTAGAACATGTCAACGAGGGACATATTCAAGGTCTGCTTTTTAAAAAAAACTTAGAAGCAAAATTCGAGGCCCACTTGGTATGTGGGATGAAATCAAAAGATTGTTTTATAAGTTCTAAGTGGATATACTGGCCCCATGGAAAATTGTGAACTCTGTGGATCAAATGAAAAACTAACTCCTTATAAAGTAGCTCCTCGCGAAGATGAGGTTACTCTCTGTGGTACCTGCTCTAATTTAAGCATACTAGAAGATGTTAATCACTGGCGTTGCCTGGCAGACTCTATGTGGAGTGAAAATCCCGCAGTTCAAGTTCTCTGCTACCGAATCCTAAAAGGAATTGATGAGTCCTGGGCCATCAGTCTTTTAGATCAACTCTATCTTGATGAAAAATTATTGGAATGGGCCCAAGCAGAAGTAGCTACTTGTGTCGACTCTAATGGTACTGTTTTAAAAGGTGGTGATACCGTCACACTGATTAAAGATCTAGTGGTTAAGGGCGCAGGATTCACCGCTAAACGGGGAACCATCGTAAAAAATATTAGACTTACTGATGATCCCAAACATATCGAAGGTAAAGTAAATGGCACGCAGATCGTTTTAGTTGCGGCTTACCTTAAAAAGGCCTAACTTTTACTCTTTAAATTATCTAGCTCTTCAAGGCCTTCAAGAATCATTTCCTCAAGAGATTGTTGCTTGTCATTTAATGCTGTAAGTTTTTGAGATCCTTCTTGATCTACATTTAAATAATCAAAGGTTTCAAGTTTTCCTTGGGTGATTTCTAGTTGAGCTTCCCAGAGAGGGATTTCTTCTTCTAGAAAGGTTATCCTTTTCTTTTCCTTAAAAGATAATTTCTTTTTCTTTTTAGATTTTTGCTCAGATGTAGCATCGTCTTGGATTATTTGTTTTTCAAGCTCACAGGCCTCAAGATAGGCCTCTACTTGTCCATAACCACCATTAAAGCTCTCAAGAGTTTGATTCTCAAGTAGCCAAGTTTTATTGGTGGTATTGCTTAAAAAGGCCCGATCGTGACTGATTACAATTAGACTGCCTTTAAATTCTTTTAGCTTGGTTTCTAAAATTTGTAAGGTCTCAAGGTCAAGATCATTTGTGGGCTCATCAAAAATCCACAGATCTCCGGCCTTAGTTAAATTTAGTGCCATCTGTAGACGGTTTCTCTCACCACCAGAAAATGTCTTTAAAGGACGGTGGATATTTTCTTTATTAAATAAAAAGGACTCAAACCAAGAGTTCACATGGACACTTCGACCATCAGGTAAGTGAATGAAGTCATCGCCACCCCCTAGGAGCTTAAAAGGCGTTAGTTCAGGATCTAATTCTTCTCTTTTTTGCGAGAAATATTGAATTAAAAGATTGTCTAAACTTTTGACCTCTCCACTAGTTGGTTTTACTTTTCCAGAGATGATATTTACCAGAGTCGATTTTCCCACACCATTAGGGCCTAGGAGTCCGATCTTATCTCCCTTACCAATAGTGAGAGAGAGATTTTTAAATAAGGGAGAGTCATAGGACATATCAACATTTTTAAGTTCTATGAGCTTTTTACTTTTTCTTTGGGAATTAGAGATGGTGATATCTAGTTCCTTTTTGGCATTGGCACGTAGATTGGTAACCTTTTCTCTTAGTTCGTGATAGTTTTCAACTCTACTTTTACTGCGAACACCACGTGCTTTAATTCCCTGGCGCATCCAATCTGTTTCTCGCGAGAGAGAGTTCTTTAGTTTTTGTAGTAAAACCAAATTGGCCTTTTCTTCTTCAGCTAAAAACGTTAGATAGGCCTGATAACTGCCATCAAAGGGCCTTATTTTTCCATTTTGAATGTGAACAATTTTATCGGTTAGTTTTGATAGTAGATATCTATCGTGAGAGACTAAAAGATAGGTCTTTTTAACCAATGCCATCTCAGCTTCAAACTTTTTAATGGTTTCAAGATCTAAATGGTTGGTGGGTTCATCCCAAAGCACTAGATTACTGGGGGTCGATAATCCAAGGGCGAGAAGAATCTTTTTTTGTTCTCCACCACTTAACTCTCTAACCGGGCGGTCAAAGTCTTTTAGGCCGAAAAAATTTAAATAGGATTCATACTGGCGATAGATTTCCCAGCCATTGTTACTTTCAAGTGCTTCTAAGAGTTCTTTTTGTCGGTGGACAAGGTCGTGGTTGTCCGCGAGCTTGTCATTAATATCGATTAATTCAAGATGAATTTTTTCAAGTATCGGATAAAAACGATAGAAAAAATCTTTGATCGAGATTGAATCAACACTATCTAACATTAACTCTTGAGGAACTAGAAAAACGGAGTATCCACTTCTTGATTTATCAAAAATAAAAGGAGGTGTAGAAGTATCCGGGATTAGAGTTCCCGCTAGAATTTTAAAAAGCGAAGATTTCCCATGTCCATTTAGTCCTAACAGGCCTATTCGATCCAAACTATGGATCGAAAGAGATGCATCTTTGAATATACTCTTATTTCCAAATGCAAGATTTAGATTTTTGAGCGAGCAAAGAATAGTCACTGCCTATTAAATAAAAATTTAAAGGGAAATGTGATTACTTGCGAATTACGTTAACAGCGCAAGGACCTTTTTGGCCTTCACCCATTTCGAATTCTACTGTGTCACCTTCATTGATAGGTTCACCAGTGATACCAGTAATGTGAACAAAAACATCCTTGCCACCATTATCTGGAGTGATAAAACCAAAACCTTTTTCTGTGTTGAAAAACTTAACTGTACCTGTTTCCATAAAACCTTTCTCTTCTTTAAAATGCTATAATTAACAAGGCTCATGTATACATCAATTATATGATTTTCAAAACCTTATTTGCATTAATTACAACTTTTAGTTTAAATTAAATCATAGACAGTAGTAGACCAGTAGCGTCATTAGGAGGATTTATGACAGATGAGACACCAGAAGAAGAATTAGCAAGGCTAAGAACTGAAAATGAGGCATTAAAGGCCAAGAAAAAAGGCGGAGGAGAACTCTCTTTTAAAGTAAGTCAAAAAGGAGCTGTATCAGTATATGGCATGGGAAGATTCCCCGTAACTCTCTATAAGGAGCAATGGCTTCGTCTATTAGATAGAAAAGACGATATTTTAGAGTTTATTAAGGAAAATGAGGACTCCCTCACAGTCAAGGAATGAACGGAACAAATCGGGACGCTATTAAAATAGGGTCCCATGTCTTTATAGTTTTAAAAAAAGATCAAAGGTCAGGCAACCTCACCGAGGGTATCGTCAAAAATATCCTCACCAAATCCGCCTTTCACCCTCATGGGATTAAAGTTCGGCTTGAGGATGGGCAAGTGGGAAGAGTAAAAGAGATCAAATCTTAATAAATTAGTAAGTTATCCGAAAAGTATTTATGAATTTTAAATACTTTCTACTAATTTTATTTATCTCTCTTCCCAGCTTTGGAAAGCTCTCCAAATGGGATCAATACCCCTCATCTCAAATACAATACCTAACTGAAAATAAAGATTTTCAAGAAATATATTTTGCACTGGAAAAGCTCCCAAAAAATGAATTTAATAAAAGAAAAATGTTTAAGCTTAAGGGAGAGTTAAATGGCACAGTCAAACGATATAATCTGAATCTGGGTAAATATCAGAGTATAAAAAATAACTTGGATCACTCTTATCACGGTATCTATACTAAAGCGCGACAGCAGTTTCATGATAAAATAATAGATGATTACATGAAAGGAATGAAAATAACTAAATCGAAAATAAGGCCGAGAGTTATTTTTACTGCAGGGCCTATGGGAGTAGGCAAAGGGTATGCTCTAGAAAAATTAAATGCCTGTACTTATCCTAGAGGAAACTTTGTAACAATTGATCCAGACCGGATTAAAAACTCCCTTCCAGAATTTAAAGAGCAAATTAATCTTCGAAAAAAACTGTCTGCAGAAATAAAAGCAGGCGCTGCAGGATATGTTCATAAAGAGTCTGGATATCTCGCCGAGATTATTCAAGAAATTGCCTTTAAGAAAAAATTAAACATTATCATTGATGGAAGTTTAAAAGATCTTGGGTGGAATCGCATGCTGATGAAAAAGTTCAAGGCCACAGGATATAAAATAGAAATTATCTATGTAAATGCTAGCTCTCAAATTATTATGAAAAGGGTTAAAGAGCGTGCTCAAAAAACCGGCAGAGATATTCCTCAGGATATGGTGATGAAAAATATCAATCAGGTGGCAAGCACGGTTAAAATACTATCTAAGGAAAGGGGGTTGGTAGATACATTTATTGAAATCGATAATGCCAACCTACCGACTATTGATTCCACCCCAACCAAAATCCCATTAACATTGCCAAAATGTAAAATACAAGTAGATAAATTTTTAAGAGCTAAATAAAAGTAATCCTCAAGACTTTTGAAGATATTGTTGATGTAGTGGAAATTTTGAAGGCCTTTTTTTAAAAAATTCATTATAATTTTAGAAAAACACCTTGGAGAGTATATGTGGTCTAAAATCTTACTATTAGGGTTGGCTTTTCTAAGTTTAAATGCCCATACCGGGGTTCCAAAAGTCTTAATCATGGTTGCAGGCCAGGATGCTAATAAGAAAACAGGGGAGATGTTAAAAATCATTGGTGAGAAATTTGGTGCGACTATCACTATGATAGAGCTGGAAAAATTAAAACTTCCTCTTTATACCCCAGGTCTTGAAAAAAAATTAGGCTACTTTGATAAAAAACGAGTTAAGAAGTTTCAAAAATTAGTTAAGGAAGCTTCTGGTTTTATAATTTGTGCTCCTGAATATAATGGTGGAATTCCCCCAGTAACCTTAAATGCTATAACTTGGGCCTCAAAAATAACTCATGCCTTTAGTGGAAAAGGAGTCCTCGTCTGTTCTAAAAGTGGTGGTAAGGGGGAGAGAATTGTAAAAGTCATGAGAGAGCAGTTTAAATTTATTGGAATGAATGTTTCCTCAACAGATATTGTGCCAGATAGATGGGGTCAAATAGATGAAATCACCTCATATACTGCCATGAACAGGTTTGTTAAAAGAATAATTAAATAGCTCTATAGGCGGTAAAATATTTTTCAATAGTCGGAAAGCTAGAACAACTTTCTTTATGAATCGTTTTATTTAGATCCATTAATATAGTTTTTAAGACCAGTGGATCTTTTTTCATTTTATCGCTTACAAGCTTATTTTCCTTCATCTTATTTAAAAGCCAATTGAGATAAAAATCCTGGGCCCATTGATTGTCAAAAGCACCTACTCGGGAGAGTCTTTCCATTCTTCTAACCGTGGTGAAAAGTTGCAGTACCTCCAATTTCTTTTTTAATAGGGCCAGTTTCCATTTGCTGCCTTTAATTTTAGCATAGGCCTTTTGGAGATTACTGAGTGCAAGGTTATATGCCTTTTCATATTTTTTCCCATATTTTTTAAGGGCATTTTTATATTCTTTTGATTTTTTTGCTCGTATTAATTCTCTTATTATTTGAAATGGAGCAATAAATATTGTGTCGAGAGCAACAGTTAAGGGAATAATAATAGGACTAAAAGCAATTCTTGCGCCTGCACTTCTTTTGTTGCTAGCACTAGCCCCAGTTAAGGCATCCGGAACATCTTCGTAGGCCGCTCTTGTCAGCTTAAACCAGGTTGCTTTTTTCCCCTCATGGCCTTTTTTAAAAGGTTTTTTCAGGTCACCTTTGTCTATCGTTGGTAGTTCTATTTGAACGGGATACATTTTGGCTATATCCACTAGAAGGTAAAACTGACATTTAGCTAGATTGGAGGAATTAGCATTAAAGGAAAATAAAAAGAGGAGAATGATAAAAAGTTTCATATTTTACCTTTGGCGAATCTTTAATAGTTATTATATGCTATGAGTGGGAGAAAATCTATGAAAGTAAAGTTGATTGTTTTGTTCTTTCTATTAAGTACTAACCTCTACGCTGGGCCAAGAATTCTTATATTAGTTGCTGGGATGGATAATAATGTAGTTCTAGGGAAAGAGTTAAAATCCATCGCTGATAAAAAAGGTGCTCAGACCACGATTGTTGAGTTGGAAAAACTTGATCTCCCCCTATACTTTCCCTCCAAAGAAAAAAATCCTGGGATAATGGCCAAGGGGAGAATTAAAAAATTTAGACAGCAAATGTATCAGGCACAATCTTTTGTTTTTTGCGTTCCTGAGTATTCCGGTGGACTTCCTCCGGTGCTCGCCAATGCCATCGCCTGGGTATCAAGAAAGGGCCCTACTAAAGACTGGCGATATGCTTTCAAGAATAAGAAAGTTGTTCTTTGTAGCTGGAGTCAGAGTAAGGGAAATCGTGTTTTAGAAGATATGAACACCATGTTTGATTACTGTGGCATGAAAATCATGAGTGAGAAAATCCAAATCAATAGTCAAAAAAGAAAGAACAGCAGGAATTTAAATAGGGCCATTTCTCAGTTAATTTAATTTATCTACGATGAAACCTGTGAGAGTACTCAATAAAATTTGTTTAAAATTCATAAATATTATCTGTTTGAATTTAGGTCGAAATTAAAAAGAGAAGTATAATGAAGCTAAAAATAGGAGTCATATGATGAAGTGGTTTATAATTTTTAGCTTGCTCTGTTGTAGCAATGCCTTTGCTAAGTTAGATGCGGGTAATTCTTTTCGAACAGTCTGTCGTCCAACTCTTGCTCAATGTGAAAAAGATCGTATGTCACTTGCGGTATTAAACGCCAAATATGATGATATCTATTTTGACGTAAATAAATGTAGAAATAGTTCTGGCCGGTTTTGTTTTACCGGTAGATTGAGTATTCTCTATGATTTTA
>QNFX01000081.1 GCA_003650125.1 Campylobacterota bacterium | reverse complement strand
CTCGGTCTGCTCCATGGTGGTGCCTCCTGCGTCCTGGCAGAATCTCTCGGTTCAATCGCCGCCAATATGGCACTGGATACTTCCAAAGAATACGCCGTAGGCCTTGAAATAAATGCCAATCACATCAGATCTGTCACTTCCGGAATAGTTACAGGCACAGCAAAACCCATCCACCTTGGTCGAAAAACTCAAATATGGGAAATTAAGATTAAAAATGAAGAGGGAAAGCTAACCTGTATCTCCAGATTAACCATGGCGGTAATGAAAAAGGGAGGGAGTTAACCCTCCCACTATTTACATGATTGTATTGATTAATTCTTTGATCACTTCAGGGCCTCCAGCTCCTCTAGTTTACTAACTACATCGTGTGCAATTAAAATAATCTTTATTTAATATTTCAATAAATCCTATTTTAAAATTCTAGATTAAGACCTCTCTCTTAGGACAAATTCTAAGGAAGTGGTATAATTTTTAAAAAGGAGAAAAAAATGAAAAAGCTTATAACCTTAATAATTATTGGTTTTTCATTTGCCGCCTTAAGTGCCCTCCCTCCAAGAGCTCAGGAAGATAGAGAAATAAGCGCCATTAAAAAAAGTAAAGAAGCGAGAAAATTGCTTGGCTCTCGAATTACTAGTGTTATGCAAACAATGCAAAGTGAAGGCATTTATTCCAGATATAATGTCTATGAAGTTAAAGCGGCCAATGGCTGTAAAACCACGGCATTTGTTCAATATAAATCTTGTGGTAGAGCTGGTGGATATACAGGCCCTAGCTGTTTTGATTTAAGAATTGGGCCCATTAAGGCTTGTAGAGCGCCAATGACTGGACGTTAAAAATCGAGTTGATTTTTTCTACCACCCAAAATTTCCCAAGTCTTATCTGAAATCTCTCTTCCCCGTGAGGTTCTAAGCAGATAGCCCTCTTTTAAAAGATAGGGTTCGTGGACATCTTCAATTGTTCCCTTCTCTTCTCCCAGAGTTGAAATCAGCGCTTCGATTCCCACTGGCCCTCCATTATAATATTCTTTTATAACTGTGAGGATTTTGCGGTCCATGCGATTGAGCCCGTGAATGTCAATCTCCATAAGCTTGAGGGTTTCTTGTATCTCAAGCTCTGAGACCTTAGTTTTACCAGATACTATCGTGACATCTCTAACTCTCCTTAGAATCCTATTAGCTATTCGCGGGGTTCCACGAGAACACATGGCGAGCTTTAAAGTTGCCTCGTCGTTTAAACTTATATCAAGCTTAGAAGAATTATTACTGATGATCTGAGCAATATCTTCTTTGGCGTAAAAATCAAAATGAAGATCGGCCATGAAGCGATCACGTAGGGGATTAGAAAGTAGTCCCGGTCTGGTGGTCGCTCCAAGCAGAGTGAAGGGATTTAACTTTATCTCAATATTACGGGCGGTAGGCCCTTGTCCGATGAGAATGTCTAGCTTGTAATCCTCCATGGCAGAATAAAGTATTTCTTCTACCGCAATGGGGATTCGGTGAATCTCGTCGATAAAAAGTACGTCTTTGGGATTTAAGTTGGTAAGGATCGCCGCGAGGTCACCTTTTTTTTCTAGGGCCGGGCCTGATAGGACGTGAACTTCTGATCCCATCGCACGGGCGATGATCATGGCCAGGGAAGTTTTACCAAGACCTGGAGGTCCGGATAATAGAGCGTGATCCATAGAGTGATTACGAAGTTTTGCAGATTTAATCATAATATCTACATTATCAACGATTCTTTGCTGGCCGATGAATTCCGTAAAATCTTTAGGACGAAGAAGTTTATCCCCTGAGGACTCTCCATCTTGAATACGGGGAGATAGAATAAATTCCTTTTCCATTACAGGGCCTTTAAAACAAGATGAATAAGTTGTTCTGCTTTAAGGATATTACTATCTCTTAGAAACTTTTGCGCTAGAGGAATAATACTGTCTTCCTTAAAGCCAAGTTCTTTACAGGCCATAACAGTTTCATCAAGGATGGCATAATGTTCAACTTGGGGTGTATGCTCGGAAGAACTATGATCAGAATACATCTTTATTTTGCCAATTTTTTCTTTGAGATCGAGAAGAATTTGGGAAGCTGCTTTCGCTCCTACACCCGGTGCTTTAGTGAGAAGTTTTTTATCTTCAAAGACAATGGCGTGAAAGATAGATTCGACTCCAAGAGTTGTGATAATGGAATAGGAAGATTTAGGTCCCACCCCCTTAACCTTATTTAGCATTTCAAAAAGCTTTTTTCCCCGCAGAGATTTAAAACCAAAAAGTTGTTCACCATTTTCTCTGATGATGTGTGAGATGTAGAGATTTACTTCAGTTCCTTCCGGAAGAATTTCATTAAAGAAAACTTGATGTCCAACACCAGAACCTGTGAGCAGAATTAATTCTACTCCGTCACTAAAAGTTATTTCACCTAGCAGTTGTGCAATCATATGGTCTATTAAAGACATGGCAGACGGCGATTGCCAAGGCATCACTCTCATCATCACTTTTAAAATCAATAGGGCCAAACATCATGGTGAGAGATTTTTGAACGGAGGTTTTTCCCGCATGGCCATAGCTGGTGAGCGCTGCTTTAACTTTTGTTGGTGAATACTCAAAAAGATTTCCTGGGGGGAAGGCAGCAATCATAGCGCCTCGTGCCTGAGCAAGCTTGGCCAGGGAGCTGACATTTTTAACATAAATTAGAGATTCCAGAGCTATTTCTTGGGGATCATGTTTTAACGCTAGTTCCTTAAAGGTATTATAGATAATGCCCAGTCGATCGATAAAATCAATTTTATGATCATATATTAAGACGCCAGAGTCTAAGAGTTTGATTTTAGTTTCGTTATAAGAGATTAGCGCAAAGCCTGCTTTTCTCGATCCAGGGTCGATCCCTAAGATTTTTCTCATCTAGATACTTTAGCCTCGATAGCGTCCTTTAAAAAAACCGCCCGCGTAAAAAATAACAGAACCAAAGATTAATTGGAAAAGTTCTAATTTTCCATAGTCTCCATTTTTCATGCCAGAAAATAGACACAGACCTACAATGGCAAATCCCATTAGTTGCATTGCTAAACCCAAATAAAACGCCATAATAGATATCCTCACGGAAAAAATAGTATTCAATTAACACTCAATATCTTATATTCCCCCTGACAATCAACCCCTTTTTGAGAGTTACCCATGGCCAAAGATCTAATGGCGGGGCCGGTGAGGTCCAAAGAAATTGAGATTTTAAAAGCAAGAACAGACGCTCTGCGAAAAAAAGGGATTACCCCTACTCTTAAAGTTATCCTCGTAGGGGATATGAAGGCCTCCTTGATCTATACCAGGAGCAAAAAAAAGTTCATTGAAAACTTTGGGGCCAGCTGTGAAATCATCCACTTACCCGATACCATTAACGAAGCTGAGTTTTTAGCAGAGGTGGGAAATATTGTTGGAAATGATAACGTTCATGGCCTTTTTGTTCAGTTGCCTCTACCTAAACACTTATCTCATATCGACGTGGGGGAGCTCATTCCCGGACATAAGGATGTGGATGGATTTAATCAAAAAAATATTTATGAACTTTTTAAAGGTGATCGGGGTGAAAAGGCCCTTCTTCCCTGTACTCCTAAGGGGATCATCACTCTCTTGCATCATTATGATTTCAATTTAGATGGGCAAAATGTAGTAGTTCTCGGGAGATCTGAAATTGTGGGAAGGCCTATGGCGCTTCTTCTTTTAAACCACAATGCCACGGTTACTGTTTGTCACTCTAAGACCCAAAATATTAAAGAAATTACGGGGAAAGCTGACATCATAATTTCTGCTATTGGACGTGCCAAATTTTTAGATAAGTCTTTTTTAGGTGATAAAAAACCAGTCATTATCGATGTTGGAATTAATCATGATGATGAGGATAAACTCTGTGGTGATGTTAATTATGATGATGTGAAAAATCTTTGTAGTGCTATTTCTCCCGTTCCTGGAGGGGTAGGGCCTATGACTATTCTCTCACTTGCCCAAAATCTATTACAAGCAACGGAAATGAGTTTATGAAAAAAACCTCTCTACATCAAAAACATATTGATTTAAATGCCAAGATGGCGCCCTTTGCCGGTTTCGACATGCCTCTGCAATACACCTCGGTTAAAGAAGAGGCCCTCGCGGTTAGGAATAATGCTGGTGTATTTGATGTAAGTCATATGGGTGAATTTTTTGTTGAAGGAAAAGATGCCCTTAAATTTGTTGATTTTATAATTACTAATGAATTTATAAGTGCCCCTATGAACAAGGCCATCTACTCTCCCCTATGTAGAGAAGATGGTACTGTTATTGATGATTTAATCGCTTATAAATTAGCAGCAGATCGCGTTCTCATTTGTGTCAATGCCTCAAACATTGAGAAAGATTTTGAGTGGATATCTACTCAAGCTTCTAAATTTGATATTAATCTTACAGACCGTTCTGATGACTATTCTCTTTTGGCCTTACAAGGGCCTAAATCAGCAGAGATCTTAGCAAAAATAGGGCCTTTAAAAGATAGCTCTGTGCCTTATTACTCAGTAAATGAATCTGAGTTTATGAATGAAAAAATTATTCTTGCTCGAACTGGTTATACTGGTGAAGATGGCTTTGAAATTTTTTGCTCACATAAGATAGCAGACTTTGTTTGGGATGAGTTAATGAAAGAGGGTGTCACTCCTTGCGGATTAGTGGCCAGAGATGTGCTCCGGCTTGAGGTCTGTTATCCTCTCTACGGACATGAATTAAATGATCAGCTAACTCCTCTTGATTCAGGCCTTAAGTGGACTGTTAAAATGAACAAGGAAACCTTTCTTGGAAAAGGGGCCCTAAATGATTATTCGCCTAAGTATCGTCTGATAAAACTCTCCTTAGATAGAGGCATACCAAGAGAGGGCTATCCAGTACTTGATGGTAATGAAAATCCTATCGGTAAAATCACCTCGGGAACTATGTCGGTAACCACGGGTAAAGGCATTGCCCTAGCACTTGTTGAAAAAGAAAAATTTCCAGCTGATAAAGAATTATTTATCACTATTCGAAATAAAAATTATAAAGCAAATTATCATACTAAACCTTTTATCACTGGAGGACATAAGTAATGTCTAATATACCCGCTGAACTAAAATATACTATAGAACATGAATGGACAAAAATCGATGGTGATACGGTGATTATCGGCATTACCGATTTTGCCCAATCTTCACTAGGAGATATCGTTTTTGCAGAGATGCCTGAGGTAGGGAGAGAGCTCGCTCGAAACGATGCTTTTGGTGTTGTAGAATCGATCAAATCTGTCAGTGATTTATACTCCCCCCTTTCTGGCACGGTGATCGAAGCTAATGAAGAACTTTCAAATTCTCCTGAACTACTTAACTCTTCTCCATATGATTCATGGATGATCAAGTTAAAAATAAGTAAAAACGATGAAATAGATGAGTTATTATCCGCTGAACAATATAAGACTCACTTAGAAAATAATTAAATAAATTATTTCTTTACGAAAAGATTAAAAAAATAAATACTGGACCCTCTTTTGAGTCCAAGGATATTACAAAATGATCGGTGAAAACCAAGAAGAGGCAAGACTTTTAAATACTGCCATTATTAAGAGTAAAGAAAACGTCATCGATGCGTCTTTTGAAAAAAGATTATATGATACTTGTCAAAGGCCTGCTATGAGAGCACTTGGGTGTGCTATTTCTCATCTATCAGAAATGGAAAATATTTCAAGAGATCAAGCAGCGCTACAAATTGTAGAAATAGTTCGTGATCTAGATGATTCTTGGAAGGACTATCTGATTATGGAAGGGATTGGAATCGTTAAGGAAAAATTAAAAGACTATCCTTCCCACTAACCTTTAACTACAAAACCCCATTCAATTGTTGCTTCACCATTTTTCATCATCCCCTTTGGAGGATTAGGAAATGGCCCTGCTCTATTAAAAGATTCCATTGCTGCCTCATCAAGTTCTTTAATTCCGCTAGCGCTCTTAAGCTTTACTCGAACAATATTACCTTTGTAATCTAAAGTAACTTTAAGGGAGGTTATTTTAACTTCACTGGAAATAGTTCTACCGCGACGATATAAATATTTCGCCTTTTCTCTTAAACTATTACCCCAGTGCTGTTCAAGCTTTTTTCTAATGCGGTTGTAAAAACCATAATATTTAAATTCAATAGTATTTAGATTAGTGACATCACCTAAAGGAACATCATCCACATAATCATTGGTTCTCGCTAGTCCAGTTTTATCTTGAGCACCATTTTTAATTCCCTTGGCCTGGGTAATACCATTTTTAAATTTGTTAAAATCGGTGGGGTTTAAATTGGCCATTTTAAGATCAGATAGTGATAATTTTTTCTTTTTGACCTTCCTTGATTTTTTCTTGGTAATAACTTTTTTCTTCTTTCCTCCAACCTGATCAGAGCCATCTTTTTTACCTTTTCCGGCCTCTTTAAATATCCCAACTTTTCTAGCGACGCTCTGCTTGTCAAAGGATTGATCGGTCTCTCCTAAGAAACGAGTATCAGTCTTTTGCTTCTGCCCTGTTTTTTCGTTCTGCACAACTTGTCGTTTTTTAGCTTTTTTCTTCTTTTTATGCTGGCCCTTCTTTAATCTTCTTCCTTTTCGATCTTTTAATACCAACTTAATGCGTTTTGTTTTGCTCGCATCTTTAGCGACTTCTCTGCTTTTTTGCTCTATATGGAAGAAAAGAAAGATTAAGTGAAGAATAAGAGATATCAGGACCGCTTTCGACGCACTGCCCTTAAGTTTCTGCTTAAAATATTCTTTAAATTTAAAGTTTCTCATTGATATTCCGCATAAGTCTTGAGGAACTTATCGGAATAATATTTTTTTAGGATAATATTGCGCTCTGAGTTACTTGTAGCTAGGAAAAAATAGTATTATTTTCATCATGCATTAAAATTGTCGGCCATTCGCTTTCCTTCTCGGTAAAAAAGAGTATAATTCATCGCACAAGGGAATAAGATGGTTGAGTCAGCTACCTTTGCAAAACGCAAAGAAAAGAAATTTATCGTTAGTTATGATCAGATGCGGGATTTAAAAAGGCTTATTAAGCTTAAAAAAAATAAGTTCCTTACTGACCATCTCGAGCAAAATACGAAGTTTACAATTATCGAAAATACTTATTTTGACTCGCCTAGTATGTCCTCGTATCACGAATCCATCCAAAAATCTGCTGGTCGATTTAAAATGAGAATTCGTTCTTACCTTCAAAACAATGTTAGAGAAGACCGTATTTTCCTTGAAATTAAGGCCAAAGATGAAGGTGCAACGCTTAAAAAAAGAGTGGCCTTTAAAAAAGAGTGGCTAGACAAATTTATCGCTGATGGACAATATCCGCTTGATGAATTTTTAAAGCTTAATAAAGAAAAAAATCCCGTTAAAGTAAAAGAAAATATCAAATACATCTCTCATTTAATCTTAAACCTTCATTACCGGCCTGTTTTAAAATCTAATTATGTTAGATATGCCTATAAAATAAAGGGTAGTAAAACTATTCGAATAACTATTGATGACGAACTTCAATTCACTCCTCTACTTAAGAAGTATCCATTAGAAATTCCTTATAAGGAACATTTCGACGAGAACAAATATATCGTAGAAATTAAGTATGTAGAAAAAGAATGCCTGCAAGAAATATCAGATATCATGGATATTTTAGGTCGGCCGGCAAAGTTTTCTAAGTATTGTTTTGGAATTTATGGCCTTCACAAAGCTCAAATTCCTGCTAGAGAATCAAGAAATCAAAGAAATTATATCCCTCACACTCAATTAATTTAATTGACGTCCTCCCCTCCCTAAAGGAAGGGGAT
>QNFX01000080.1 GCA_003650125.1 Campylobacterota bacterium | reverse complement strand
TTATTCTTATTTTTTACACCCATTTAAGGTGAATTATTACTTTCACGAAAGAAGAAAAGATTTCTATGGCCGAGGAGTGCCATTTTTGGTGGATGAAAGTGTTCCTACAGAACGAGATCTTCTCGAGCTTGATTTATCTGAGATTTTATCGATTTCGTGGGTGTTTTTTATCATTCATTCTTTTTATTCTCTATTGTTTATGAATGTGGCCAACTTTTTAGCTAGTAGTTTTAATATTGGTAAAATGCTTAATTTTCAAATGATGATCTATGCCACATTGATTCAGGTCATTTTTTTTCCTCTAGTTTTTTGGACCTATGCTAAAGTTTGGATTTTAATCGTGGAGTTTTTTGGTGATCTTTTTATAGATGAAGATAAAGATATTTCCGAAATTGCTAATCAAATAATAGGGGTTTCCCTAGTCTCTCATATCTATTTACTGATTCCAGTTATTGGTGGAGTGATTCGTCACTTTGCTTTTTTTATCTATCTCTTCGCTGGACTTAGACAAAACCTCGGCCTTTCAGTCACTAAATCTTTGATGGTTCTTCTTTCACCACTTTTTATTTTAGGGTTGTTGGGATCTTTATTTGTTCTTATGGTGGCCACAGTTTTTGTAGGTTTTTAATGAAAATAAAAAACATGGCAGGGATGAGTATGAAGGGAGGGAGAAGGGATAAATTCTTCTTTTGCCTACTTGAGTTTTTTCCCGGAAAAGATCGTTGGTTTTTAAAATCTATTCTTGGTGTCAGAGATGAGATTAATATGCATGGAGATGATGCCATTAGATCTTGGATCGAGAAATTTGATTTAAACGATTTAGTGGTAGATTTTCCTCTTAATATGCCCTTTTGTCAGACCTGTAGCTTAAGTTGTCCTGGAGTCGATGGTTGCCCGGTAGGGGAGGTCAAAGAGGTCAAAGAGGTTATGGGGAACATCTTAAAAAAAGATGCTGAGATTATGATTTCTACTCCTAAAGTCTATGAAAGAGATAGAATTAAATTTGCACAAAGGTCTAGAGAGAAAAAAATAAACTCATCAGTAGAGCATATTTTATCAAAATCCTTTAAAAGAAGGTTGAAAAAAGGTTTTTTACCCTATTGGAACCGGGCCATCGATCTTTGGATATGGGTTCATTACTATGATGGACTGCTTGATTTTTTTGATTATTCCTATGATTCCTTTGGCTCAACCTCACTTATGATCCTCTCAAGATTTAGTTATCTAAAAAGGCACTTTCCCTCAGATTTAAATTTATATGAGGGAAATATCAGAGTTACTCTACTTGAGCTTTTAAAGGCCGGTTGTATTGATAAAAATGATCTTTTACAACTTGGCGATCTTGAGGAGGGAGTAAAAGGTAGAGAGAATATTTTGAAAAAAATTGAAAAATATCTCAATATCTTTATCTATGACACAGATATGGAAATTCTCTTAAAAAATCCCCGTGCCTTTGATTCCTTTCTTTTAGCAGTTACTGGACAGGCCTTGCATATGAATAAAACTGATAAGATAGATCAATGGGCCCAAAACGATCAGGCCAATTTTATTGCACCTAGTTTTTTATAGGGAAAATAAAGCATACCCATCCCAACAAAGAGATAGAGAAGCCCTTGAGGTAGTAGCAAGTGTTGAATCAGATTACCTTTTCCAGTATAGCTCAGACCCATTAAAATTATTCCAGGGCCTGCTACCCAAACCATAATTTTAAGATAGATATAAGCAAATTTTTTATTTAGGAAAAAGCAAATATAGTGAAAGATATGAAAGAGGAAATAAAGGACGAGCATAATTTTAAGGCTATTTAAATTTACCTGGAATAATTGGTGTTTAAATTCCTCATCAAGAAATTCTCTCTGCCCAGGAAATCCAAGTTTTAGTGCTTTCTCAAAAAGACCGTAATCGGAGAAAAGATCCCATAGATAGGCCACAATGATAAGATCACCAATCCCACAGAATATAACAGTTAAGATTTTGAAGGTTCTAGGTTTTATATTAGAAAAAAACTTTTTCATGATTTATTTATAAGGTATTATGATTGGGCATGCTACTACAAATTTTTTTTCTCATATTGTCATTTATTGTCCTCTATTTTGGGGCCGAGTGGACGCTAAACTCGGCGGAAAAGGTGGGAGAGTTTTTTGACCTCTCTCCGCTGGTTATAGGTCTTTTAATTATAGGGTTTGGAACCTCACTTCCAGAGTTTTTTGTCTCCCATATCGCCGCTTTATCAGGACACCCAGAAATTGCACTTGGTAACGTGGTGGGTTCAAATGTGGCCAATTTATTCTTGATTTTAGGGATTTCGGGGCTTTTGGTTCCTCTTCATGTTTTTAAAATAGAATTTCGCCAACAGATATTTTTTCATTTGTCCTTAACGGCAGCTCTGGCAATAGTTCTGGCCCAGGATTTTTTAACCCCGTGGTCGAGCTTAGGTCTTTTTATCTTTTTTATTATGTACGTCTATATGAGTTATAAAAAGATGATGCAACATAAGGTCACAGTCCCCTCTGAAATAGGAATAGTTGAAATACCACCTAAATCAAAAAGAAAACCAGTATCACCGGTAGAATTTTTAAGATTAATTGTTGGTTTTGTGTTTCTTTGGGGTGGTGGGAAGCTGTTGGTCGAATCAGGATCAAAATTGGGACTGATGTGGGGGCTTTCAGAATATGTAATTTCTTCTTTTATAGTAGCTCTTGGAACTTCTTTTCCTGAGCTCATTACCGCTTTATTTGCTTGTTATAAGAAAAAAGACACAGACTTAATTCTGGGAAATATTATCGGTTCAAATGTATTCAATGTAGCATTTGTTCTAGGCAGCCTTGGCTTTTATAATATTGAATTAAAACCTAATTTTGGTATGGAGATGATGATTTTATTTACAGGTTCTTTGGTTTTATTAGGACTAGCGCTTAGGAAAATGAATTTTTTTAGAACTACTGGAATATTTTTTCTCGCCTGCTATGTGGGAGTGGTCTTTTACTGGCTTTAATCCTCAAAAAGTCCTCTTTTAATTTTTTTCGCAACATCTTGTTTTGCCTGATCGGCCCTTTTATCAAATTTTTTCTTTCCTTTTCCAAGAGCGATTTCAAGTTTAACTCGGGAACCCTTGAAATAGATCATAATGGGAACCAGGGTTAATTTTTTTACCGACATTGTATGGGCAATTTTTTTTATTTCAGCGGCATTTAAAAGAAGTTTTCGTTTCCTATTCTCGGGAACATTGTGAATGTTTCCAAATTCATAGTGAGCAATAATAACATTGTTGGCCCAGACTTCCATATTGTTATCAATGGTTATATGGGCCTCAGAAATACTAACTTTGCCATTTCTAAGAGATTTAACTTCTGTTCCAGTTAAAACCATTCCGGTTTCAAACTTCTCTTCAAGGAAGTAATCATAAGAGGCCCTTTTATTTTTGGCAATGATCTTAATTCCCATTTGATTGTCCTAAATGGCGATATAAACCATGAACATCTTCCATAGAAAATATTTCGGCCCTTAAAGTTTTTTCTATGTTTAAAACGTTTAGTGCCTGGTCTACTTTATCCTTTTCATAAGTTGTTTTAAGGACTTTAGCGACTTGCTTTCTTCTCATCTTAAATAAGTTTCTTAAAAATTTTTCAAATTGATCAAAGTTTTTAAGGTCTATGTGTGGTTTATCCAATCTCTTAAAAGATAATACTATGGAATCTACTTTTGGCGGAGGTAAAAAGGCCCATGGAGGGACTTCGCACAATACCTTAACATCAAAAAAAGTTTTAGTTAGTGCCCCTAGAGAGTTCATATCTTTCGTTAAGATTCGATTACCAACTTCTTTTTGAAACATTAAAGTCATAACTTTAATATGAGGAATTTTTAAGAAGTTTACTAGTAGGGGAGAGGCCACATTGTAGGGTAGGTTAGATACTAACCAATAATCTTCAGTATAAAGGGTATCTAATTCTACCTTTAAAGCATCACCCCAGATAATTTGATCTTTATTTAAAATTTCAAGTAAATGCTCTTCAAATCGATCATCTTTTTCGATCACTTTTAAGGGCATTTCTAAGTCGGCCAAATATTTTGTTAAGATTCCAGGGCCTGGGCCTATTTCTAAAATTGGAAGTTGAAGGTTTGCAAAATCATTACAAATACTATTTATAATATTATCGTCGTTTAAATAATGTTGACCAAGATTTTTTAGGGCCCAGGGGAGAGGTTTGTTCAACTTTTGGCCCCTTTAGAAATAACTCTTCCCTTGGCATCAAGACCTAAGCAATCGGGGAAAGGAATTGCCTGGTCTTTGGCCAAGCGGGCATAGTTGGCAATCATCGCTCCGTTATCAGTGCAAAACTTCGGAGGAACAAAATGAACATCAGGATATTTTTGCTCTAGAATTGTTCTAAGATAACTATTACAGGCAACACCTCCACCGACAACGATAGGCATCTTTCCTGATTTCTTTAAGGCATATCTAAGCTTTAATTCTAAGGCACTAACTATGGCATGTTGATAAGAGGCGCAGATATCTGGAAGGTCTTTTAAATCTTTTCCAGATATAAAATTTCGAAGAGATGTTTTTACGCCTGAAAAGCTTAAGTTGGCATCGGCCGATGATTTAAGGCCAATGGGAAATTCATATTTTAAAGCATTTCCTTCTTTTGCTAGATCATCAATCATTTTTCCACCAGGATATCCTAACCCTAAAAGTTTGGCCCCTTTATCGAAGGCCTCTCCGGCGGCATCATCAATAGTGCTTCCCAGGATTTCAAAATCAACGGGGGAGGTGACTTTCATAAATAAACTATGGCCACCACTAACTACTACTCCCAAATAGGGATAAGAGATCTTTTTTTCTAAATGAATTACCTCTAAATGAGCATAGAGGTGATTAACTGCTACGATGGGAATCTTATAGAGAAGCGAAATTGTCTTAGCAGCATTAAGTCCTGTAAGTAGTGGGCCTAAGAGGCCTGGATGGGTAGTTACTCCAATAAGGTCTAGGTCTTTGGGTGATTTTTCAGCAGCTTCAAAAACCTCTTCCATTAAGGGAACAAGTTTTGCTAGGTGGTTTCTGGAGGCGATTTCTGGAACGATGCCCCCCCATTTTTTCAGCATTTGTTCTTGGGAGAAGGTATTCCAGGCGAGAATCTCCCCATTACCTGTTAAAAGGCAGATTGAGGTGTCATCGCAGCTGGTCTCTATTCCAAGTATGAGCATAGGGGCTGACATTAACACAGTTTAGCAATAAATCAATTCATTCCCTTGGGGCAGCTGATTGCTCTCAGTGCTTTTTCGAATTTTTTTTCATCTAAATTCCCCGGTAGTCCATTGCTTTTAACTTGATACCAGTTGGGACTTTGATAAGAATTATGGCAATTTAGACACTTCGTCTTGAGCTTTTTATCGACGATTTTTGTCTCTTCGAAGGGATGGTCTAAATGTAGAGAGTGGCAGTTAAGACACTGCACGCCAGTAAAGTTATGAGTGATTTTATATTTTTGATCAATTTTTAACCAGGTATTAATGCTCTTTAGTTTTTCTTTTTTACCTAGACCTCTTACAGACTTTATTCCTTGAAAACTATCCTCAATTTCTTTCCAATATGTCTTCTTAAAATCAGAGATTTCTTTTGGAGTTCGTTTTCTTATTCGCTCGTCTAGGGGGTTTTTTTTATTCATGGGGGGGTCTTTAAAATTAACTAGATTTTGAGATTTATAATGGCCTCTTTTTTTATTAAGGCCCATAGTGTGACAAGATAGACAATTCAGATTTTTTTCTTCTTTTTGTTTTATAAGAGTTAAATAGGCCAGAGAATGAGCGGTCTTTTTCCAATGCTCTCCTTGTTTTTCATGGCATTCAATACAAGAGGAAGGGGGATCAAAAGGTGGTAAATTACTTGGTGTAACAATTATTTCACTTTGTTCCAGTCTCTGAAGTTCTCTCATTTTAATTTTATGACTCTTAATGAATTCATAAAAGGGGTTGGGGTTGAGCTTTTTTCCAAGGTTTTTGCCCACTTTAATTAACTCAAAATGATCCTTGCTTTTTCCTCCTTTAAAATCAAAAAAGATATGGCCTAAGTAATGATTTCGCGAGAGGGCCTGTACTACTTTAGTATTTCCTTCCAATAAAGGGGATTTAGTAAAGGACTGATCATGGGCGCCAATGATCCAATCAATATAGGGGAACTTTTTTGCTAATTCATAATCTTGATTAATACCAGAATGGGAGAGTACAACTAAACGGTGCAATGGATTTTTGCTGTCATATCCCTCTTTTTTTATCTCAGGCATGACTTTAGAGAGTCCTATTTCAGGTGGCCAAAAAAGATTTTTTTCTTCGCCTAACAAAATATCGGGATCAACAACACCTAGGAGAAAGATTTCAGAGGGGCCTGATTTTAAATGAATAAATCTTTTATGCTTAAGTAGTTTTTCATTTTTTAAATTAGTTAAAAGAAATTGAAACTTGCTATTATTTGCCAAGACTTGAAGGAACTTAAGTCCCCGGGCAAAGTCTTGATCTCCTGGAAGATAAAAATTAAGGCCTAATTTTTCTAAACCAAGTGCTAAGTTATTGGCCGCGTATGTAAAAGATTTCTCTAGGCTTTGGGGCAGTTTACTGGAGGGGAAAAAGGTATCACCAGTATCGACGTAAATGAGCTTGTTTTTATCAGAGATATTTTTAAGGGCACCAGCAACTTGGGGGAGCCCACCTAGAGGAAAATGTCTGCAGCCACACGGATGGGTTTCACCCGAGATATTATGAGAAAATACTAGCGATAAACCCTTATCATCTATAAGCACTGGTTTATTTTTAGTGCAAGAAATTAAAAAAAATAAAAGGAAGATTACCTTTATTTTAATAATTGTTTCGCCTTTTTATTATATTTTGATTTGGGGTAATTTTTAACCAATTCTTGAAGCACTTGTTTTGCCTCATCTTGTCGATTAATCTTTTTAAAGGATTTTCCCAGGAAAAGAAGCCCACGGGGGGTATAAGGTGATTTGGGGTATTTAGTATAAAGTCTACTAAACAATGTCACAGCATCGGAATATTTCTTATCCATAAAGGCGATCATTCCCAGGTTGTGGATAACTCTTGCTTTTTTATTACCTTTTATTCTTTTATTATTTAAAAGTTTAAGTAGCGCATCTTGCGCTCGTTTGTAATGACCTTTCTTATAAAGGTACATGGCCTGATCGTAGCTTGATTTTTTTTTCTTTTTAGGTTTCTCTCCCGCCATCTTATTTAGCGAGGATAGGAGCTTTTTGAGGTATTTCTTTTGCTGGTCCATTTGATCAGAGATTAAAAGCAAAGTCTTTTTTTGCTCCTTTAGCTCTAATCTCAGTTGACTCATATTTGTCTTATTAAGTTCAATATCTTTGGAGGATTTTTCTCCATGCCCATGTTGAATCTCTTCTAAACTTCCAATTTTTTGTGTTAGTTTTTCTTCGAGGTTCTGCAAACGAACAGTGTATTCGGCAGATAATTTTTGGCCTTGCTGCATTTGCACGGCCATATTATCAACCATTTGTTCACGCTGAATTTGTTCTTGGGTTTTACAGGAGAATATTAAGAGTAAAAAAAATAAGATTTTCATAGTCTACATATTTTCAAGCACGGCCTTCCTAAGGGCCAAAAACTCTGCACGTTCAGAAAATTTCTTTGCTAAGATTGCATATTGTTTTGCTTTATCAAAATATTTTTTTCTATAAGCAGATTTGGCCCTGCCAAAATAATATTCAGCTTTTCTAAAAAGGTTCGGAGCTGAAATATGGGCATTGGCATCTCTTGCCGCTATAAAGGCAGAAGTGGCCATACTCATTTCAGCTTTAGGGCGTGTAGCAGTTAAGCTACATGCCATTAAAGAAAATAGAATAAATAGAAGTTTAAGTACTTTCATTTATTTGTCAGTTACAACGAAGTTTCCTCTTCTATTTTGTGACCAAGCATCTTCGTTATGTCCAAAGGCCACAGGTTTTTCCTTTCCATAAGAAATAATGGCAACCCTTGAACCATCGATTCCAATGGCCACAAGATAGTCTAAAAGGGCCTTGGCCCTTCTTTCACCAAGTGCGAGGTTGTATTCAACTCCACCTCTTTCATCACAGTGACCTTCAATTTGAACTATTACATTTTCATTTTCACTTAAAAATGAGGCATTGTTATCTAGAGTTTCCCGCGTATCATTTCTCAGAGCAGCTGAATTAAAGTCAAAATAAACGGTTCTAAGGCCACCGGCGGTATTTGAATCAGAGTCGCCATTTACTTCTAGGCTCATTGATTCATCCATTCCCTCAGTAGTGACATCTTCATCGGTTGTAGTTGTCTTTTTCGAAGCACAACTAGAAAGACCTAAAAAGGTCATAAGGAAGAGCAAGCCAAATAACTTTTTCCAATTAAACATGAATATCTCCTTTAATTTTAAAATCCATTTGGATTGTATAATTTTCTGCATGATAAAAAAACAGGACTTATTTGGTCGGTTAAACTGGACCTCTTTGGAGTAGGTGACTGGAAAGAAGGTTGGTTGGGGATATCGGTGTGTTCTAAATTCAAGGGGTTACAGTGTTATTCTTAGCGGCCCTGTAAACTAAACTATTTTTGTGGTATATTCACTGATGGGGGTGCCCTGGTTTCGACAGGGTATCGCGAGGTTTAATTTGCGTGTCTGGGTTGGTCTCTTGGCCCAGTAAAAAAGAGACCACACTTAATTGCTGAATCTAACGATTTCGCACCTGCATTAGCCGCTTAATTAGCGTTCTAAGCATGAGGGGTTTGCATCCAAGAAACAGAAGCAAACAAAATAGTTAGGGTTGCTGTTTAACTAACTCTCAAGGAACAGTCGGGTAAATCTTGTTAAAAAACCACCGAGTTTTTGTCCACTTTACAAAGGTGGGATAGCCTTGTCTCACGGCGAGAATCTGAGACTACACACGTAGTAGGTTATTCTGAGGATACTTTGGACGTGGGTTCGATTCCCACCACCTCCACCATTGATAGTGGCGAACAGCTGGACGAACTTTGTTATTGTAAATGATTAATAATACAGAAAAAAGAAAAGTTCGTTTAGCAATTCGCAACTATGACCAC
>QNFX01000079.1 GCA_003650125.1 Campylobacterota bacterium | reverse complement strand
GGATTGGAATAAAGAAGCATCAAGAGAAATCAATATTGTGGTTAGAGCTGATGTTAAAGACACTCCTTGGGCACAAAAAGAAATATCTAGGACTGAAAAGTTCGCAAAAGATCTTGGCCTAAAAATTGAAGTTACAAGTAATACTAACCCTAAAAAAATGAACGTTGTTTTAGTTGATAGAGAAGAAGACATCAGAGCTGAAGAGTTTTGTATTCACGTTCCTCTATTAAACGATGAGGATAAAGCTAATCCTGCCAAATTTTTGAAGGTTTATGATTGGACGCAAAAAGGTGGTCTTTGGGTTTGTACAAATAACACAAGAAACGCAGTTATATCATTTCAAAAAATATTTAATATTGCTTAAGGAGAAAAAATGAGTCTTCCAAATATCTTATTTAGTGGTTCGGTTAAAAATGTTAGAGGGGAGAAAGGGCAGTCACCATATGTCTTTGAATTCTCTGATCGCTACAGTATTTTTGATTGGGGTGGAATGCCTGATGAACTAGATGGCAAAGGAAAGTCTCTCGCTTATATGGCATGGATGTTTTTTGATATTCTTGGTGATTCCGCTAGATGGAGGGATTGGGAACTTTCTCCAAAACTTAAGGAGATGTTTGAGGGCAATGAAGTTCTTACAGATCTTAGAGAAAACGGGGCAATTCACCATTGTATTTCGCTCGTTGATAATAATGGCCAAGAAGTAAAAGAGCTTACCAATAATCTGGCGGTAAAAGCAGTTAATGTTTATCACCCAGAATCTTCAAGTGAGGGTGGCGTTTTAAAATGGGATTATAGCAAATATCAAGAAAAGTTAATCAGCTCTCTTGTTCCTCTTGAAGTGATCTTTCGCTTTGGAGTTCCAGCTGGAAGCTCACTGATGACAAGAATAAAGGATATGGACTATGTGCAAAGTCTAGGTCTTGAGAATGCTCCTAAAGAAGGCGATCGTTTTGATTTTCCCGTAGTTGAATTTTCTACCAAGCTTGAAACACTAGACAGATATATTACTCAAAAAAATGCGCAAGAAATTGCGGGGCTAAATGATATTGAAACTAAAAGGTTAAAAGATCTTGTAAGCATTATGGCGGTAAGACTTAAAGATATTTTCTTTGAAGTTGGTGTTGAACTTTGGGATGGGAAGTTTGAACTAGCTTTTGCGGCCGATCTTGATGCTGATGGAAATAGAAAGTTTATGTTTGTTGATTCCATAGGCCCTGATGAACTTAGACTTACTTATAAAGGACAACAACTTTCTAAAGAAAATATACGTCACTGTTACCGAGATTCAAAGTGGTATGCAGGAGTTGAGAAGGCCAAAATTTTAGCTGCTGAAAGAGGCGAAAAAGATTGGAAGAAAATTTGTATTGAAGAGTTGAAACTAACTCCTCCGCACTTAGATAAAAAAGTAGTTGAGAAGTTTTCCCAAATGTATAAAGGCCTTGCGAATCAAATAGCTGCAAAATTTTATGGAAAAGGACCTTTTGAAGGTGCATGGTCCATGGACGAAATTTATAACAAGTTTCAATAGGATAAATAGATGAAAATTCTTTTACTTGGAAGTGGTGGTAGAGAGCATGCAATGGCCTGGAAAATGGCACAATCAGAAATGGTTGAAAACCTCTACGTCTTGCCAGGAAATGATGGCATGGCCTTGTTGCCAAAAGTTTCAACACTTTTCGGAAGTGTGACGGATATTCCTTTAATTCTTAAAACTTCAAAAGAACTTGGTATTGACCTTGTAGTTATTGGGCCTGAAAATCCTCTTTCAGAAGGTGTCACAGATGCCTTAGAAGAAAAGGGTGTGAAAGTTTTTGGCCCATCAAGACAAGCGGCCCAACTTGAAAGTTCAAAAGTATTCTCAAAAAACTTTATGGTTGAATATGATATTCCAACTGCCAAGGCCTTAAGCTTTGATAACTATGATGAAGCAAAAGCGGCGATGGAAAAATGGGATATAACCCAGGGGATAGTTATTAAGGCCGATGAATTGGCCGCGGGGAAAGGTGTTGTAGTTACTAAAGACCGTGTTGAAGCGGAAAAGACCCTGTTTGATTTTATGAAAAACCCTGATTGTACGGTAAAAACCAAGCGAGTTCTGCTAGAAGAAATGCTAACGGGAAAAGAAGTTTCAGCTTTTGCAATTTGTGATGGTGAGAATTTTATCTCCTTAGGATATGCCTGTGACTATAAAAGAGTCGGCAATGGTGATACTGGGCCTAATACTGGAGGTATGGGAGGTTATTCACCAAAGAACTGGCCAAGTGATACCACTAAATCATTTATTGAAGAGAAAGTTTTTAAAACAGTTCTTCGAGGAATGAAAGAAATGGGTATGCCTTTTAAGGGTATTCTTTTTGCAGGCCTTATGGTTGAAGGTGATAACCCTAAAGTGATTGAGTTTAATGTAAGGCTTGGTGATCCAGAAACACAAATTCTACTTCCTTTAGTGGCAGGAGACCTAGTGCCAACTCTATACTCTGCAGCTCAAGGGAAACTTTCAGAGCTTGGAAGTCAGGCCATAAAGCTTAAAAATGAAACATCCGTTCATATTGTAATGACCTCTGGAGGTTATCCTTCAACTGATGGAACCAAAATGGATTTAGGTAATACTATAGATTACCCACAAGAACTTCTACCAAATGAGGTAGGAGCTAGTAGAAATAATTATATGTTTTTGGCGGGGGCCAAAAAAAATGAAGCTGGAGACCTGGTAAACAGTGGAGGTCGAGTCCTAGGTGTAACCGCCTTGGCAAGTGAGTTGGAAGGGGCCCGTAAACTGGCCTATGAGACTCTAAAAGATGTCAGCTTCAAAGGTGCCCATTGGAGAACGGACATTGGCCTTTAAAAAGTTTGCCATATTAGCTTCAGGTAATGGATCCAATGCCAGAGAATTGATAAGGCATTGGCAAGAAACTAAGGAAAATTATTCCATAGAGCTTGTTGTTACTGATAATCCTGAAGCACCGGTAATCGATAAGGCCTGTGAACTTGGTGTTAAGTGTGTAGTTATTCTCTTTAAAAGAGAAGGGTTTGAATCCTATGCTATGGCCAAGAGGGATTATGAAAAACGAGTAATTGAAGTTTTAAGAGAACATAACATTAACTGGCTGCTACTGGCCGGTTACATGAAGATAATGGGGCAGGATCTTTTGGCAGAATTTCATGACAAGGAACTTGGTTTAAATAGAATTATTAATGTTCATCCATCTCTTCTGCCTAGTTTTAAAGGTAAAGATGGCATTAAAGATGCCTTCGAATATGGTGTTAAGTATTCAGGAATTACTATCCACTTTGTTGAAAGTGATGTGGATGCAGGGCCTATTATAAAACAACAGGCCTTCGCCCGTTTAGATGGTGATACCTTGGATGATTTTCGAAGTAGAGGGCACCAGGTTGAGCATGAAATATATCCCCATGTAGTAGATTTAATCGCCGCTGGTAAGTTTGAATGTCGCCTTGATGGGGATAAAAAATATATTGTAACCAAAGAGAGTTAAGATATGTCTGGTAAAAGAATTGAAGTAAGATTTTTAGAAACCTTAGGTCACCTGGAAAAACGGTGTTTAGAGGCAAGGGAATTTCTTCATGTCCCACTAGAGGCAATGGAACAAGTTAATTTCTATCTTTTAAAATCAAATAATCTAGAAATTAGTGAAGATGTAAAAGAAACTTTTTTTGATTCACTTATTCAAGAACTCTATCTCGATGAAGTTGAGTATAAATTTGGAAAGACCCCTTCTTTTGTGGCAGAAGTATCTTTTAGACCTGGGGTGACTGATAACCCTGGACATGCAGCTAAAGAGGCCTTGGCCGTATTAGATATTAATGCCGAAGTGGCCTCAGGATCTCTTTACTTTATGTTTGGTGATCTAACCTCCGATCAAGCAGATCTTGTGGCCAAAGATCTACTAGGAAACGATCTAATCCAAAAAATAGAAATATATGAGACTAAAGATTTTTATAAATCTAAAAGATTTTCTTATGTGAGCTTACCGGAAGTTGTAATTGTGGAGCCACCGACATGTAGAGAGGTTTCTCTTGAAGTAACTGATGCAGAACTTGAGAAAATAAATTTAGATAACTGTCTGGCGCTAACTTTAGGGGAAATGACCTATATTAGAGATTATTACCGCAAGCAAGAGGTTAGAGAAGAGAGAGAGAAACTAGGTCTTCCTTATAACCCGACTGATGTTGAGCTTGAGGTTTTAGCACAAACTTGGAGTGAGCACTGTAAGCACAAGATTTTTTCTGGTGATATTGATTATGTTGAAGGTGATATTCCTGAAGGTTATAAAAAACTTGGGAATAGACAAATTAATGGTCTCTACCCAACCTTTGTTAAAGGTTCTACTAAAAAAATTGAAAAAGATAGAAACCTAGATTGGTTGATTTCTGTTTTTAGCGATAACGCTGGAATCGTTCGTTTTGATAAAAACATAGACCTTTGTATCAAAGCAGAAACTCATAATAGTCCTTCGGCCCTCGACCCTTATGGTGGTGCCTTAACCGGTATTTTAGGAGTGAATCGAGATATTTTAGGTTGTGGCCTTGGTGCGAGACCTATCGCTAACACTGATGTGTTTTGTTTTGCCCCACCTGATATGCCGACAGACGCCGAAAAAGAATTAATGCCAAGTAACCTTATGCACCCTAGAAGAATTTTCGATGGAGTTCATCAAGGTGTTGAAGATGGTGGAAATAAAAGTGGAATCCCTACAGTAAATGGCGCCATCTATTTTGATCAAGACTATGCAGGAAAGCCTCTTGTTTTTGTAGGAACTGTAGGTGCTATGCCGGCAAAACTTAAAGATGGCAGAAATTCTAGTGAAAAAATACCTTCCCTAGGTGACAGAGTAGTAATGATTGGCGGTGCGATTGGTGCTGATGGAATACATGGGGCAACTTTTAGTTCTCTTGAGCTTAATGAAAATTCTCCCGCAACTGCAGTGCAAATAGGTGACCCGCTGACACAAAAAAGAGCTTCTGATTTTCTTTTAGAAGCACAAGATTTAGGACTCTATTCAAGTGTTACTGATAACGGCGCGGGAGGGTTAAGCTCTAGCGTTGGTGAGATGGCAACCATGACAGGAGGGGTGAAAGTCGATTTAAGTCTTTGCCCGGTAAAATACCCAGGGCTTATGCCTTTTGAGCTGATGATTAGTGAATCTCAAGAGCGTATGACTGTCGCAGTACCAGAAAAAGATATGCAGGCCTTTATGGACCTGGCAAAAAGAAGAGGAGTAGAGGCCTCCGATATAGGTGATTTCAACAATTCTGGAAAACTTGAAGTTTATTATGGGAAAAAAATTGTCGCTGATTTAAATCTACATTTTCTGCATGACTCTCTTCCACCAATGCAGCTTGAAGCTAATTGGGATGGCCCAAGAGATAGAAAGACTTGGATCCCTCGAGATAACCGTGAAGATGTTCCCGAAAATAAAGGAAGTGAGTTTTTTGAAAGCACACTTTTAAAACTTTTAAATACACCAAATATTGCTTCAAAAGAACCTTGGGTTAGAAGGTATGATCACGAAGTTCAAGGGGCAACTCATATAAAACCATTTGTTGGAAAAGAAGCTGATGGCCCATCTGATTGTGGTGTTTTATGGCTCTATCCTCACGGGGGAGAGAAGGATAACGCAATTAATATAGGTTGTGGACTAGCACCTAGAATTTCTCTTTGGGACCCGTACTTAATGGGCCAATACGCAGTTGATGAAGCAGTTAGAAATGTTGTTGCAAGTGGTGGCGATATTGATCATCTCTGTCTACTTGATAACTTTTGTTGGCCTGATCCAGTTAAAACAAAGAAAAACCCAGACGGTGATTATAAAATGGCCCAGCTAGTGCGAACATGCTCAGGACTTTATGACATCTGTAATAATTATGGGACTCCACTAGTCAGTGGGAAAGATAGTATGAAAAATGATTTCCGCGGTAAAAACCATAGAGGGGAGAAATTGACTATTTCAATCCTGCCAACCCTTTTAGTGACCGCCATGGCAAAATCAAAAATCACTGCCACAGTAACAAGTGATTTTAAAGCGGAAGGAGATTTAATTTATCTTCTAGGTGAGCAAAGCGTTGGCTTTGCAGGATCTGAGTTTGCTGAGCTTTATAAAGTTAGTGATGAAAAACTTCCAGAAATTAACTTAGATGCAAATAAAAAGATGTATCAAGATTATTATCAGGCCTGCCAATTAGGGCTTATTAAATCTTGTCATGATCTCTCTGATGGGGGGTTGGTCACGGCAATAGCTGAGTCAAGTATGGGAGCGAGACTTGGTGCAAGGGTTGAGGTAGATGGCGAACAAGACAAAGTTAACTTTTTATTTAGTGAGGGCCCCGGCAGATTTTTGGTCAGTGTGGCCCCAGAGAGTAAAGAAAGTTTTGAAAAACATTTTGCAGATGTCTCATATAAATCCTTAGGTAAAGTAACTTCTGGTGATTTGGTCGAAGTTAATATGGATGGCGAGCAAGTCTTAAACACCTCTATGGATAAAATGATTACTGCCTGGAAGAGAGGGAATTAAGATGAACGGTCCTAAATTTTTAATATTATCAGGTGATGGAATTAACTGTGAAAGGGAAACGGCCTGGGCCTTTAAAGAAGCAGGAGGTGTCCCTACTATTGTTCATATAAATGACTTGTTAGAAAGGCCATCTCTTTTAAATGAATTTCAGGGAATGGCCATACCTGGTGGTTTTTCTTTTGGTGATGAGCTTGGTTCTGGTCAAGTTTTGGCCTTAAAAATAAAGCATGGCCTAAAAGAAGCATTTACTAAGTTTGTTGATGATAAAAAACCTATAATAGGAATTTGTAATGGCTTTCAGGTGCTAGTTAAACTGGGACTACTTCCTTATCCAAAAGATGAAAGAGTTATGGCCTTGGCAGCAAACAAAGATGGCCAATTTATAGATCGCTGGACTCAGTTAAATCTAGTGGACGGTTCTGTTTGTAAATGGACAGAGGGTTTAAACAAAAGCTCAATAGAACTTCCTGTCAGGCATGGAGAGGGAAGAGTTGTTTTTGCCAAAGGCAAAGAAGAAGAGATTTTCAATACTCTGTCTAAAAACGGTCAGATCCCTTTTTGCTACGATAAAGACTTTAACGGAAGTTATAAAAATATCGCAGCTGTGTGTGACCCTACCGGACTTATTTTAGGAATGATGCCACATCCTGAGGCCTATCTGTTTGAGGCCACTTATAAAAACAAAAAGGCCGATCCTTTCGCTAAAGGTATGGGACAGCACTTATTTGATAATATCATTAAATACTTGGAGGGAGTTAAATGAACAACTCACTTGTAAAAATCAAAAGAGCACTTTTAAGTGTGAGTGATAAGACAGGCCTTGATGTTCTGGCCCAAGAGTTAAATAACAGAGGTGTAGAGATTATAAGCTCTGGTGGAACTGCTAAATTTATTATGAACTTAGGGCTTCCAGTAACTCCAATAGAAAAAGTTACGGGAAATCCGGAGGCCTTTGCTGGCAGGATGAAGACTTTAAGTTTTCAAGTAGCTTCAGGTCTACTTTTTAAAAGAGATTCTCTTGAAGATTTAAGACAGGCCGAGGAATTAAAAATAGAGGCCATCGACCTTGTCGTTTGTAATCTGTATCCTTTTGAAGAAGTAGCAAAAAGAGGTGGAACTTTAGAAGAACTAGTAGAAAATATTGATATCGGCGGGCCTACTATGGTTAGAGCGGCCGCTAAAAACTATGCCCATGTTACGGTAAGTACAGATCCGGCAGAATATCGTGAGTTAATAGACTCTCTAGTGGAATTTGACGGGGCGACAGATTTAAACCTTAGGAAGAAATTATGCCTTCAGGCCTTCAGGCATACAGCTCTTTACGACTCGCTTATCGCTTCAGAATTAGAGCGAGAAAATAATGTGGAAGGGAAGACTTTCTGTCTCTCCCCAATGAGAGCACAAGAGTTACGCTATGGAGAAAACCCTCACCAAAAAGGTTATGTTTATCAGTGGCCGCTTGGGAAGGGACTTGCTCAAGCAAAACCAATTCAAGGAAAGGCACTTTCTTATAATAATTTATTAGACGCTGATGCCGCTTTAAGATCGGCACTTGATTTGCACCAATTATCTAAAAATGGGCCATTTAAAAGTGTTGTAACCATTATTAAACACAGTAATCCTTGTGGCGCGGCCATGAGCAATACATCTCTTCAGGCACTTGAAATGGCCTGGGCGGGAGATCCTATTTCAAGCTTTGGCTCAATTATTTGTTTTAATAGGGAACTGGATAGAGCATCAGCTGACTGGCTTTCAAGTAGGTTTGTGGAAGTTATTTGTGCTCCATCTTTTAGTGATGAGGCGCTTGAAATTTTTGCTAAAAAGAAAAACCTAAGACTGATTCCTGTAAACCTAGATGAACTTAACGTGTCTGATTACATGGTTAGATCCATCACGGGTGGCTGGGTAGTACAAGAAGAAGATGAAGGTCTAGATGAAGACTATAAAGTAGTTACGGATATTCCTTTTGACGATGCAAGAATGGAGCTGGCCAAATTTGGTTCCATGGTCTGTAAGCACTTAAAGAGTAATGCTATAGGACTATTTTCAAAAAGTGAAAATGGTTTTTCAATTATCGGTGCTGGAATGGGAAACCCTAACCGTTTGATAAGTGTTGCTCAGTCAATTGAAAAGGCGAGAGAAAATGGGGTAGAAAATTTAAGTGAGGCACTTCTTGTCTCTGATGCTTTTTTTCCTTTTGCCGATAATATTGAGGCAACTTCTAAAGCGGGAATTAAATTTATTGTTCAACCTGGTGGCAGTATAAAAGATCAAAATGTGATCGATGCCTGTAACGAGACTGGTACATCTATGGTATTTACCGGTAGAAGACACTTTAGACATTAAGGAGATAGTTGTGGCAATTTCATATAAAGATTCCGGAGTCGATATTGAAAAAGGTGAGGCCCTTGTTGAGCGTATCAAGAAAAAAGTAAAAGGGACTTATGGGTCTCGCGTTCGCGCAGGAGTTGGTGGCTTTGCTTGTCTTTATGAAGTCTCTCCAGGAAAACTTCTCGCTGCGGGAACTGACGGAGTTGGAACAAAACTTAAAATTGCTCAAAATTTAAATATTCACAGCACTATAGGAATTGATCTAGTCGCCATGTGTGTGAATGATATTCTTTGCACTGGTGCTAAAACACTTTTTTTTATGGATTATCTCGCCACGGGAGCTTTAGATGTTGGAGTTGGTGAGCAGATTATTGAAGGTGTTATAGAAGGTTGTGAACAATCTGGTGCCGCACTAATTGGTGGTGAAACAGCTGAAATGCCAGGAATGTATCAGGGTGGCGAGTATGATCTTGCAGGCTTTGCCGTTGGTGAAGTAATGGAAGAAAACCT
>QNFX01000078.1 GCA_003650125.1 Campylobacterota bacterium | reverse complement strand
TGAAGTCATCATCAATGTAGGCTTTGACGATCCCAAATGTGAAAAGGACGACGGAACTTATGAGTATCTAAGATCTGCTTTTCCTGGAGATAAATACATCTTTTTTAAATCCTGGTGGGATCCGAAAAAAACCGAAAACGGACAAATCTTAAGTGAACAAACCAACCTGGCACTAAAAAAAGCGCGGGGTAAATACATTCAATATATTCAAGGTGATGAAGCTATTCATGAAAAAGATCTAGATATCATCTATGATGGCATCCAGGAGATGAAAAATAATCCTAAGATTGACGGTCTAATTTTTAGATATCTACATTTTTACGGCAATGTGGACATTATAAAATACACCCGAAACGTCTACCGCAGAGAAGTCAGACTAGTTAGAAACAAAAATGTTAAATCCTGGATGGACGCTCAAGGCTTTAGAAAACTAAATGACCAAAAGCTCAACTGCAAACAAATTGAAGCGAGAATCTTTCACTATGGATGGGCGCGAAAAGAAAACATCATGGATCAAAAAGTTAAAAGCTTTGCCAAGATTTATCATGGACGGGAACACCAAGAACCTGATCACAGCTATAAAAAAATCTGGGGCCTAAAACCTTTTAAAAACACCCATCCTCGGACAATGAAAAAATGGATCGTGGAAAATAGAAATGATTTAGACCTCTTTGCCCTAAAATATTCCCCCTCTTTCAAAGATTTTGGGTTAATGTTCTCTGACTTTGTGGAACTTTTAACGGGTTATCGCATAGGTGAATATAAAAACTTCAGGTTGGTAAAATGATTAGAAAATTAGAAAAACTGCTAGATAAACAAGTTAGACCATCCCTCAAATCCCATGGTGGAAATGTTGAAGTGATCGATGTGGACAACAATAAACTCTTTATCAAAATGACCGGCGGATGCCATGGTTGTAGTGCTTCCACAGAGACCGTCAAACAAGGTATTGAAACCCTCGTACATAAAAACTTTCCCGAGATCACCGAAGTTGTAGACGTTACCGATCATAATACCGGTACCAATCCCTACATGTAGATTAAAACAGCTTAATTGCTTTAGCTGCTTTTTCTACTCTTAAAAGATCAATATCTGCCACAATTAATTTTTCCCCGTCACAGGCATCAGCTAAAACTTCGCCCCAGGGATCTATAATAAGCGAGTGCCCATAGGTCTCCACTTTATCATTATTTTTTCCCCACTGGGCCGCGGCCACAACAAAACATTGATTTTCAATCGCCCGGGCGCGCAGCAGAGTGTGCCAATGTGCTTTTCCGGTGGGAACGGTAAAAGCACTAGAAATGGTGAGCAAATTTGCTCCTGCTTTTTTATAAGACTGATAGACGGCGGGAAATCTTAGATCAAAACAAATAGAGAGACCAATCTTTAAAGGCCCCACCTCAATTAGACTTTCCTTGTCTCCTGCTGCAAAGAGGTCGCCCTCATCTACTACTTTAGTTCCAAGATCACAGCTAAAGAGATGTCTTTTATCGTAGATACCAATTAACAGGCCCTCGGGATCAAAGTTATAATTTCTATTAACGACCTTGTCCCCAACTCTAGTGGCAGCGGAGCCGCCGAGGATATAGAGCGAGTATTTTTTGGCAAGGTTTTGAATGTTTTTAAAATGCTCATTGCCCTCTTCCACTAAATAGGGAGTACATTTTTTACCATCACTGATTGAGTAAAAGGTCTCGGGAAGAAAAACTGCCTCAACCTTTGCCTCTTTTGCCTCTTGCAAAAAAATCGCTAATTTTGCTAGATTTTTTTTATAATCCAGTGCAGAACATATTTGAATGACGCCTATTTTCATGTTAATTCCTAGATTGACACTATAAAACGGAAACCATTTGTGATCAAGTTGGCAGTTAAATTTATCTTTGCCACAGGCCTGCTCTTTTGGCTCATTAGAAAGTGTGACCTCAATTTTTCCCTCGCCGGACAAGCACTCAGTCAGCACTTGCCTCTCGTTTTACTGGTTCTTTTGATGATTGCCTTCTCCGCTGTGGGAACTGCCTATAGGTGGAAACTACTACTTGAAATTAAGTCCAAACCTCTGCCCTATCTAAAAGTACTAAAGCTAAACTGGATCGGACTATTTTTCAGCTCAATTCTCCCCGGAGCAGTTACCGGAGATTTATTAAAAGCGGTCTATGCTAAAAAACTTGATGATCGTCTGACTAAAACTTATCTCTTAATGTCGACCTTGGTTGACCGGGTAATCGGTTTGATCGGGCTCTTATTCCTCTTGGGAATTTTCACCCTGTTTAATTACCAGGATCTGATAAATGTTTCTCCCATGATGGAAAAACTGGTTCATGTTAATATTTTTCTCCTGGCGGGCTCTATCCTCTTTTTTATTACTTTGTTTATGCCCAAAAAGTTAAAAAACATCTTTCTTCGCCTCGCTGATAAAATTCCCTTTATAGGACATCAGATAGAAAAAACCCTGGCACAAATTTGGGCCATGGGAGAAAACAAGATTATTATTGTAAAATGTCTTTTAATGTCCATGGTTTTTCAGGCCAACAACGTCTGCGCATTTTATTTAATAAGCGCCCCGTTTTTTAATGCCCCTCTCTCTTTGGGTAAGGCCTTCACTTTTGTCCCGATAGGACTTATCGCCACGGCAGTTCCCATCTCTCCTGCAGGAATGGGTGTGGGACACGCAATTTTTGGCACCCTTTTCGGTTACTATGGAATCACTGGTGGCGCCTCACTATTTAATCTTTATTTTCTAGCAATAGTTTCCATAAACCTGTTGGGAGTGTTTCCCTACCTGCTTTCTAACAAGCAGTCTAGGCCCTCGCTTGAACAGGCCTGATCCCTGTGTTTTAATTTAAAAAACATACCAAGGAGTCAGGTTTGAAGTGGATAATTCTATTATCGCTATTTTCCATAGAAGTAGGCGCGAAGGCCTGGAACTATCGAAACAATCCCCATTGGCAAATTGATAAAACTTATGAGTATCACCTAAACAAACTCCCCAAATCCGGGGAACTAAAAAAATATCCTTGGACTGGGAACTACTGGCCTCATTCAGATGGGGGACTCACCTATCGCTGGAACCTACAAGGAGAAAAGAACTTACAAAAATATTGGGATTACCCACTCCATGATATGAAAAATATGACCGGAGTGGATTTAAATACTCTATCTCCGGCAGAAAAATATGATCTCTATCTTGGAAACCTCAACTGGAACACGGTTAAAGAAGAGAGAAATTATTCTAAAATAAATACCCAGATAAAGGCCTCTGTTAAATATGACCCCAGTTATAAAATAGATTCCTGGGCGGGGATTTGTAATGCCTGGAGTGAGTCCACCATCACTTTTAATAATCCAAAACCTATTATCGTTACCGGGAAATTAGGTCATAGAATTCCTTTTGGTGCATCTGATATTAAAGGACTTCTCGCCTCCATGCTCAACATGGATAAGGTAACTCCAGAAAAGACCATTGGAGAGAGATGTTTTGATGATCTAGATACCTTATGGGGACAAGTTGAAAAAGGGACCTTGAGTGAAGATGAGTTTTATGGAATCAGTGACAGAGGTCCCTGTGGAGATGTCAATGCCGGCGCCTTCCACGTAGTTTTAACCAATCAAATAGCACTTAAAGATCATGGGTTTATGATTGATGTGGACCGGGGAAGTCAGGTCTGGAACCAACCTGTTTACAGCTATGAAATACAAAATATGGAGCAAATTCCAAAAATCCACGATCGAGCGGCAAAAGGAACAAAGAAAGTATTCTATGTCCACGTCAAGGTTCATTACGTAAGAGAGATGCACCAAAGCTGGTTTTCAAAAATCCCCCATAAAGGTTTTGGAATTAAAGACTACGAATACTTTTTAGAACTAGATAAAGATGAAAAAATCATCGGTGGGGCCTGGAGTTCATATGAGCGGCCGGATTATGTTTGGCTGCGAAATTCAAAGAAATGGAAGGGGGCCTTTGCTCCACTTAAAAAAATCTATACTGCCTCTATTAAGCAAAAAGGAATAGGAATTAATAATCGTCCTTACACCCATGGAGAAAAAGCTAAATGGCCGGATATCGCCCGTTATAAAAAATGGGCAAAAAGATCTCCTCCAAAAAATAAACAGGAATGGCCCAATATCACTTTGCTGAAAAAATGGAAAAAGATGACCTTTAAAAAAGGTCCCAATCCTTTAAAGCTAATTTACTACAAAGGTAGATGGCCTAACCCCATAAAAAAAGACCTCCAATTTATCAATGCCGTTTCTAAGGGGAATTTATCTAAAGTTAAAAAAATGATCGATGCCGATGTGAGAGTTAATGCTGTCACAAAAGATAAGAGAAATGCTCTCCTCATCGCCGCTGCTAGAAGAGATGATAAAATGGTTCAGCTCTTACTAGCTAATGGTGCAGAATTCTCCATTGACTTTCAAAATGCAGCTGGAATATCTCCACTTATGGCGGTACTAAATTCAAAGGAAAAACCCAACAATAAACTCTTAACCATTGTTAAAGAGCTCATCAACGCTGGCCCTGCTTGGGATTTAAAAGATAATCAGGAAAATAACATATTATTTTATGCCCAAAAGATAAAATATACTCCTCTGGGAAACAACATTTATCAAATGATTAAGTCTTATAAGAAAAGCTGGGACTAGGGCCCATAGACAAAAATTTTAGCGGGGTCTAGGTGGTTGTATCTACGCCACCTATTATAGAGGGTTTCAATTTTAAGCAGAAATTCTTCTTTTTTATCATCATCGTTTATTTTAGCAATTCGACGGGACTCACGTTTTAAAATCGATCTTACTTTACCCGGCAGGATAAAAAATCCCGGCAATAAATAATGGCCATCTTCTAAATTTATAAAACGACCGACAATAATATCTCCTTTGGTTATTCCTAGAGGTAAAATATTCTTAGGAAAAATCAGTTTCTCTTTGCTGATAAAATCTTTAAAAGCTGCCCGGCCTCGAAAGTTTTTTCCATTGTATTCATAAATAGAGTATTTAAAATCTTTAAACAGTGGATTTACTTCAGTGTAATTCTTTAAAACTTTAGATTCATTGAAGCTGAAAAAATACCACTCATAAAAAGAGTTCATTCGCTGTTCAAAATCTTCATGATCTTGATGAATCGATCCGGTTATCCCAAAGAACTCATCCTTGGCCTTAAGGTAATCTTTTTTAAAGTTATCTTTGGAGTAGTTAAAAATTGCCTTATCGAAATCTTCCCTAATTTTAGTTTCCATTAATTATCCGTTTTAAGTACTGCTAAGAAGGCCGATTGGGGAACTTCAACGGATCCAACCATCTTCATTCGCTTTTTACCTCTTTTTTGTTTTTCCAAAAGTTTTCTTTTACGGGAAATATCTCCCCCATAACACTTGGCCAAAACATTTTTCCGGAGTGCCTTAACTGTTTCTCTGGCCAAAATCTTAGCTCCCACTGCCGCCTGAATGGCAATATCAAATTGTTGCCGCGAGATCAGCTTTCTAAGTCTTTCAACTAGTTCACGTCCTTTAACCTGAGCATTTGATCTGTGACAAATTAAAGAGAGTGCATCTACCGGATCATTGTTTAGTAAAATATCTAGCTTAACCAGATCAGACTGCTGATAACCTATTACTTCATAATCCATGCTGGCATAACCCTTGGTCAGGCCCTTTAATTTATCATAAAAATCAAAAACCATTTCCACTAGAGGTAGGTCATAAATTAACTGCACCCGCTCAGTGGTGATATATTTCATATCCTGTTGCACGCCTCTTCGTTCACTGCAAAGTTTTATAACATTGCCCACAAACTCATTAGGGACATGAATATTAATTTGTACAATAGGCTCACTAATTGACTCTATCAGCGTTTGATCGGGAAGCTCCGCGGGATTATCGACCATCATCTCTTCACCCTGGGTAGTTTTAACGGTGTAATTACAAGATGGGGCGGTACTTATAAGATTTAGGTCAAACTCCCTCTCAAGTCTTTCCTGAATAATATTCATATGCAAAAGACCTAAAAAGCCACAACGAAAACCAAGACCTAAAGCATTTGAGTTTTCTGGCTCATAAGTAAAAGAGGCATCATTTAAGGCAAGTTTTTCCAGGGACTCTTTTAAAACTGAATGGTCCACAGAATCTACCGGAAAGACCCCACAAAAAACCATGGGCTTACTTTCCTTAAAACCCTCAAGCATGGGAGTATCTCTAAACTTAGCACTAACTACCGTATCACCAACTTTAACATCACGAATGGTTTTAACACCACAGATGATCATGCCTACTTCACCGGCATTAAGCTCTGTAACTTCGGTAAAAAATGGGGAGTTCACTGCCAGCTTTAAGACTTCATAGTCTTCACTAGAGTATTTAAAATGAATCTTATCGCGAAGTTTTATCGTTCCCTCAAAAACCCGTACTAAAATCACCACCCCTTGATAGGTATCAAACCATGAATCAAAAATAAGCGCCTGTAACTTGTTACCCCTCTCACCCGTGGGATGTGGAATTTTTTTAACGATGGTTTCCATCAGCTCTTCAATCCCAAGTCCAGATTTTGCAGAAACTTCACAGGCATCTTGTGCCTCAATGCCTACGATCTCTTCAATCTCATCTTTAACTCTCGCGGCATCAGCGTGAGGCAGATCGATTTTATTTAAAACAGGAATAATTTCTAAATCATTTTCAATCGCCATATAGACGTTAGAGAGAGTTTGCGCCTCAACCCCTTGACTGGCATCAACAACTAAAAGGGCGCCATCACATGAAGCTAGAGACCGACTTACCTCATAACTAAAATCAACGTGTCCGGGAGTATCAATTAAATTGATTTCATAAACTTGTCCGTCTTTAGCTTTATAAGACAGCCTTACAGTTTGTGACTTAATGGTAATTCCCCGCTCCCTCTCAATATCCATATTATCTAAAAGACGATCTTTAGACTCTCTAGCGGAGACCGTACCGGTAAACTCTAAGATTCTATCTGCCAGAGTAGATTTACCGTGGTCGATATGAGCGATGATGGAAAAGTTTCGAATATATTTATTATGCATTGAGTGGTTTTCTACCAAATAAAAGTTCTTTTTAAAATATCATTTAAATTTAAACTTGGATATTATGAGGCGCTACGTCATCATATCTTTTGATAGAACCATTAGATAATAGTCCATGGACTTCTTTTTTCCCCGAATGGGGATAATATTAGCAAATCCCTTAAATAAAAAGTCTTCCTCTTTTACTTCAGGTTTTTCGCCATTTTCTGCAACTTCAATATTTTCTTCTTTTTCCCCATTTTCCTTTTTAGGAATAAGCACTTCCACATTTTCAATTTTAGATTTTCTTTTAAGCGCTAATTCAAAAGAGGAGACAATAGACGGAGGGCAAGGAGTCTCTTTCAGCTCTTTTCCGATAACATCTTCTGAGGAGACGGCCATCAGTGAATAGAGTCTATTATTCATATAGACGACTCGTCCTTCGGCATCGGCCACAAGAATTGGTTTTTTAACAATATTGGCCAGAGCATCAAATTTTCTATTTTCGACTTCGATCCGCTCAGTTCTAAGCTCATCAAATTGCTTAAAGGAGATAATCATCTTATTCATCTCTTGAGCGATCTCCCCTATTTCATCTTTTTGCGTATAGTAGATGGAGACGTCAAAGTTATTCTCTTGCAGCTCACGAATGGCATCTTTAATCTTTTTAAAAGGCAGTGCGATTTTTCCCGGGATAACCAGGCCTAAAATTATCGAGCCTAAAAAGGCGATGATCAGGGTGATCATCATGTTTCTTTTAGATTCCCGAAGAATCTCTTTAATCTTGTTATCCCGTTCAGATGACTGTAGCAGCTGGAAGTCTTGAAACTCCAGATAGGTATCTAGAATTTTATCTGAGAGCTCGCCAATGGTGGAAATTCCGGCGGTATCTCGATGAAAGAGACTGGCGTTGGATAAAACGGTCTTTAAGGAGTCCACAAAGGTGAGCATCTTCACCACAACATTTTTAATTTCAGAGTCGCGGTAATAGGATTCCAGTTTTTGCAGTTGCCAGGTAAAGGAATCACACAAACTGAGCAGCTTCTCCACCACTTGGGGAGTATGTTTTTGTACTAGAATTTTTCGTTGATACTTTAAGACCATAACCGCAGAGATTCGAATCTCATCAGTTAAGAGTGATACTTGATTAGATTTAAAGGTTATTTCTTCGATTTCTTTATTAAGCGTGTTTAAAAAGTGAAAAACCGTAAACGAGAGAATCAAGACCACTAATGTGGCGACAATAAAGCTGGCCGCAACTCGGTTTCTAAGCGATAAGTTCAACTATAGCTCTCCCAAATCATCAAATAGCAGATTGAAATTCTTCTCACTGCCTACTAACACGACAACATCATCCTCTTCGATTACATCCATTGGCATGGGACAATCGTTGATTTCAACTTTGAAGGCCGCTTTACCATCTTCGGTTATATAGGGAATTTTCTTTTGTAGGGCGACGATATTAAGTGAGTAATTTTGACGAATTTTAGACTCAACCAGGGTTTTCCCGGAAAATTTTCTGCCCAGCTTGATCTCCATTAGAGAATAGCCGGCAGCAAAATTATATCTTTGTAGTACGTGGGGGGCGACAATCTTAGAAGCGATGATCTCTCCCATCTCCTCTTCAACCCGAATAATTTCCGAGGCACCAATTTCTTCTAAAACGTGTTCATGAACGGTACTGGTGGCACGAGCGATAACCCGGCCTACTCCCATCTTTCTTAGCATCGCAACCGCTAGGATGGAGTTTTCAATATTATCCCCAATAGCGACTACCGCCACGTCTACATCGGAAATATTAACGGATCTTAGGGATCTTTCGTTGGTAACATCAAGAGCTACAGCGTGGGTAACTCTATCTTTTAGGTTATCAACCAACTTATCATTTTTATCGATGGCGATAACTTCAGCGCCTTTATCATAAAGTCGCAAAGCTGTTTTGGCGCCAAAAGTACCCAGGCCTATGACTGCTACCATCATAATTTATGATCTCCTTTCACTATGACATATTATATCAAAGGCAATTGTAGGATACATGGGGGCCGTTTTCTCCTATCCAAGTAGTACCCGACCATTGGGGTAATCGAATTTACCTTCTTCTTTTACTCTTCCACCGATTGCCAACACTAATGTTAAGGGGCCAATTCTTCCTATCAACATAAGCATGGAGATAAATATCTTTCCTAGAACAGAAAGTGAAGGGGTAACTCCCAAGGTAAGTCCAACGGTGGCACCAGCGCTAATTGCTTCAAAAAACAGGGGTAAAAAGGTTTGTTTGGGCTCTATTTTCATTAAAACCAAAATAAAAAATGAAATGATCAAGATATAGATAAAAGTTAGCGCTGTGGCACGAACAACCATAGGGCCTGGAATATTTCGATCAAATATGGTGACCCGCTGCTTTCCTTTTAAAGTCGCAATAATTGACTGAACTAAAATGGCCAGAGTGGTCGTCTTAACCCCACC
>QNFX01000077.1 GCA_003650125.1 Campylobacterota bacterium | reverse complement strand
TGGTGTGATAGTGAACAGGTAAGGATTCACCAGGGGTCACTACTTCATAGGCCTTATTCTCAATGGTAGTTTCACCAAACAACTTATTTAGCACTTCTGGAACCATATCCTCATGCTCAATGCAACCTGGGAAAATAAGAAACCCGGACTTTCTAAGAAGTGATCTTAGTTTTGTCGAAGTATAATTTGTAGAGACAATCATTTAGTTCTCTTTTGAATGATTTATGGTCATCCATTACGAAGCATGTGAAGGGGCACTTGGAATAGTATTCGCAAGAAAAGCATCCGTTTTTTTCTAGAAAATTAAGAATGAGAGGGGAATTACTTTCTTTGACTATCGGAGTGTTAAACTCTTTTTGGTCATACTCTATGTGCATGCAACAAGTTAGTGTTCCATCAGGCATGATGGTGACTTTGCTTGGACTCATACATGTTATTTTCCCTTCAAGGTTGCTCATCTTTTTTATTTTAGGATAGTGCTTGTTTAAACACAGCATTGCCTCTAACAGCATCCGATCAGTCGGCATAAGCTGATCTGTACTGGAAGTGGGCATATAGTAGTCTATATCTACCTGAAACCCTTCGGTTATTAGCAGGTCTAGATACGAAGTATCTCTACCTAGTAACTTTTGAATAGTAGGTTTTGTGAGAACGAACGTAATCTCACTTACGTATTTTTTATACTTCATCAGGTTCTTGTGAAAGTCAGTTTCCACCTCCCCTTTAATGGGCCTACCGGTAGGATCCCAACTAGTCGTGAAATGAAAGTCTATGCCCATGGATTCCATATACGCGATTAAAGACTCTACCTCTGAATCTGTGCTGTCAGTACTCCAGTTCATGTTGGTTAGAAATATAAATTTATGCTTGGTCTTTAGATTCTCATGTATTTTGGATAAGAATGCTTTGTAGTCATTGTATCGGTTTTTCCCATCATCAAATATCTCTCCACCTAGTAAATGAATTTGAATGAAGCTATTTACCGGGGACTTTTGCGCGTACTCAAGTACAATATCGGCCTTTTCCACGATAGTGTCTTCTCCCCTCTCGTCGGAGCTGCTTTGCCAGCAGAACTTACAGTTAATATTACAGGTGTGAAAAAAACAGACTTCAATCTCTGTGTGGTTAGGTGCCTTTTCTTTTAATATCTCGTCAATGGGTAAGAAGTGTTTTCTTTTTTTAAGCAACCTATCCACAGAGGGTTCGCCTACTGCTGTATTACTTTTCATAGGACAATCCCTATATTAATTTTCATTATCTTTATAATTATTATATTCATAAAAGTGGACGTTTCGCAGTTGGGGCAGGTCATCTGCTCCCCATTGGAACTGCAAACCTTGTTGAAGTGTTGGATCGATGTCCTGATGTCCACCCCTTTGATCCAGACCCCTCTAAATATAGAAAAGAATAATGTCATGAGTCGCCTGTTTCTCTTTGGTGAGTAGTAGTCTAACTTGACATTTTCAAAACCTACCGCAGGGAATGGTATCCCGCAGTATCCGCAGATAAAAGTAGACTGCTTTCCTTCCGTGAATGCGGTCACTGCCTTGTATTTTTTTAGGGTAGAACCATGATGGGACCAGTTAACAAGCTGGTGCAGCCACCTCATTTTTAGAGTGGATCCATACTGTGCCCAATTAACAAACTGCTGCAGCCATTTCATCTTTAGCAACCTCCAGCAGACCGTCCCTAAGACTTAACATCATTGTACACTGATCTTCTACCAGTCCATGACCTTTAGTATCCTTTATGACTTTACGACAACCGTTACAGAAGTCGAACATATCACAGGTTAGGCACTCCTCTTTCAGGTATTGCCAGTCAGAGTGTATAGCAACGTCACCGAGCACTTTTCCTTTTATGATCTCATCTTCAAAACTCAGTTCGGCCCTACTATCTAGGTCATCGTTGAGTGGCCCACAAAAGAAATACCTGCCGTCTGGATTTAATGACCTCATCCAATGGCCACAGCTACGATTCATGGGGCAAGCCATGTCCAGACCCCCAACCTTTTTAACTAGGTCATACACAGTTTTCTCGTATTCGGTTAGTCCTTGGTGGTAAATGTCCATATAGATCTTGAACATCTTAGCAGATAAGAAAGGTTTCTTTTGTAGCCCAGAGCTCACGGCCCAAGTGAGGGCACATTGAGTACCCAACTTTTTGGCCAACAGTACGCTGTCCATGGCCAAGTGCTCATTTGTGTCATCCACTACTGATAGGAAATATAGAGGGTAGTCCAGTAGAGACGTAAACTTATTGTATATCTTGATGAATAGATCTTCGGTCAAGTACAGGTTTTTCGATATTTTCCTCTCTAGCCCATACTGGAAGGAAGTCCCAACCTCAAACTTAGGGTGTTTGAATAACGATAACCATTTTTCTGGTTTGATGTAGAAGTCCCATAAATTGGTTGTGATTATTACTTTGGTTTCTAGGTTTTTTCTACTGATATAATCTAATAGGTTCTCGTAGTACGAGGGTGACATCATTAATGGGTCACCACCCACGACAAATATACCTTGAGTTTTGGGAAATCGGTCTAAGAATTGAAATACTTTTTCGATTGGTAGTTTCTGGGCCTTGTTTTCTACAAGGTTGGTAGAGCTACAGTATTCGCAATTCCAATTACATAGTTCGGTTGGTTTGAGTATCAGGCACATGCCCTTATCTTCAGGTCTCATACTAATTTGAATTTATATGTATCGCTTGGTTGCTCTTCCAGTAGCATAGAAAATGATGAAACGAGGTGTGGGTTTATGGCCTTCTGCCTGACATCTTCCCTAAACATCTCCAATTGATCTATTGTTCCTGGGAAGGAGTTCCTGCCCTCAATTAAGGGGCCGCTCAATATCTCAGAAGCCTTTGGTAGTCGGCCCTTTTTAGATAAGAACCAGAGTAGAGGGTTATTCAGGGAACCAGCTTCACCCTCTTTTCCGGACCCCTTATAGTGGTATAACTCGCGGTCGATGTCCATTAGTAGTTGGAAGAACTTTTTAACATCATAGCTTGAGAGTATGTATTCAAACCCGGCCATATCATCTGAGATGCCAGGGTTGATTAGCCAGTTTAGGTCCTCAACTTTATCTAACCCTTCTTTAAGGCTTTTGCTATCTAGCTTAGAATATTCTTTTAATTCTGGGTAAAGCCTCCACAGGGTATTCAGGTCTTGTTCGATAGATTTTCTGATCTTAGTGAATTCTAAGGCCGCAGCTTTCTTTGCCCACTCCTCTACTCGGTGTTGTAAGGTACTTGTTGCTACAGTGGACAAGTTCCCTGCCAAGTAACCCATTAACATAAACTCAATTGGGCACTGGTACAAGGTTTCATCATTTAACCCTGAGAAGGGTACGGCAGCTTTGAACATTTTATTGATGTGTGTCTTTGTGTGTTTCCAATAGCGCTCTTCTATTGCGCTGAACGGGATAGCATCTGATCCGCTAGTGATGTCTACCCAAGTCCATAATCTTGCAACTTGTAAAAGTTCCATATCTTTATAAGAGCTCCACAATACATGGGCACCTTCAGATGTTAATCCAGGCATAATGGTCTTCCACCAAGAGAAGAGTAAATCTAGGAAAGCATCTGGGTCTGCATATATGATGACGGAAGTCGTGTTTCCAGCCTTTAGCTCTCCCAGCATGGTATCGAAAAATTCCTGGTCACTAGAGAAACTATCCCTCATTTCTTTCAAGGTTTTGGCGCGTCGGAGTACTTTGTGTTCTAGAACCTCGTCCCCCATACCATCAAGATTATAATCAATGATAGAAAGGAATCTTTGGGGTAGTACGTAGCTTACCTGGGATCCCATAACTATTTCCGCATAGGTAACATATATCTCATCTGCTATTCTAATTATCATGGTGTTAGGGCCTCACTATGTTTTTTTAAAATTTCTATGCTTTCTTCCGTTGGTTCTGAGAGTAAATCTAGTATTGGCATCAACAAACTATCCCTAGCAGAGACGATATCAAAGAGGCCCTTATTATTGAACCTCATTACTTCAAATTGATGCTTATAATACTTCTTCACCGTCACCCCAGAAGACACAAAAATCTCGAAGAAATTTGGTTCTTGCAATAAACCGAGGATGTTAGGCCCGATAATAGACGCATCCGTAATCACCTCAATATTACCTTGTTCAATTTCTTTATCGAATACGGATTTTTTATATTTAGTATTGAAGCTGGGTATGCAACACACCAAGCTGTCTAGGAATTCACTAATGGGGTCAAGGTCTTCCTTATGGTTTTTAGCAAAGTCTTCTAGGTCTTTTGCCGGTAACCAAGTGTTGTAAAGAGGTTCTATCCCTCTGTATGAGAGCAGGAGGTCTATACCACCTTCTAATAGTGGTTTACAATTAGTTGTGTATGCGGAAGTCAGATAAGGGATCAGTAGGTCTAGTTTTTGCTGACTAGTGCCCCCTACTAGTGTTGTCTTCATCCTCATATTAGTAATGTACGTGACAAATACCTCGCCCTGTAGAGATGAATTTTCTAAGTCCACCTCTATAATTTCATCTGGGTTCTGGAAGAACTCCATAACTTCCTGTGTTTTCATTGGCAATGCTTTCATCTTCGCCCCCTAGAGGAATGGCTACTATGACTACTATGGCTTGAGTGGCACCAGTAGTAGCTATAAGTAGCTCTGGTAGTATCGCGTGCCTTGCTGGTCCACGCTACTTGGCAATCGGAAATAAAACCGGATAGGTTCGACCTATCAATCAGCTCGTTAGCTAGGATATCTCTTGAGGCGATGGCAGCATCCACATCCACCAGTACTTCAGCTCTACAGTTGTCCTGGTCAATTGTCATTGCAGCGCTGTTTCCTGCTGTGCCACCCAGGTTACCCGTATTATTCATTTGCAACTTGTGGCAGTCGGCATAATTATTACAGAGGTCTCGCAGTAGTGTCGTAATCAAGTCTGCAGTAATTGTTCCTTCAGCAAGTCTTCCAGCGTATGATGGTTGGTCTGAGGGGTCAGAAGTGGTCCTGATATTGCCAGTTCCAACAATGCTACCAATGGTGGTGTTAAAGATAGGACTTGTTTGGTGCCAGATTGTGTTACTACTAACAAAGTTATACACAATGGTAGCGAATTCATCTGTGATGTTGTCGTTATCGACGGGATCATTTAATGCCATGCGAACTCCTACCTTGTTTTGCTTATTAGCGTACAAGTTTTTTTGTGAAATAGGAACTCTTTCTCAAAATATTCCAGGGTTTTCACTAGGTTTGGGGTACTCAGCTGGTCAAGACTACTTAGTGGGAACTCTGATATAATCCTATCGTAGGTAGATTTATCCGACTGGTACGGCACAAAGTAGGGGTCATTTTTATATAGAAGGTCTGGGTCATTTAGGGTCTCATAGAAGTCTTCGTTAAACTTCTCACTTATCTTATGAGCAAATATTATACCGACAGCGTATGATTTTGCAGGATAATACAACAGCTCGCTTTGAACCGTGGGGTATTCTAGTGCCCTTTTAATGATGGTGTCCTTGTCATAGTTTAATTCTATCTCAAACTGGGTGAACACATCGCTATGATCCGTAAACATTCGGTGATAAAGCTCTTGTCTTGTTTTCCATTCCTTCATAATATACTAGCATGCTACCTCATATCAGCCTGTCTGTAAATCCATCCTATCTTTGTAACTACCGATGTAGCTTTTGTTACCTTACTCCGCAACAATTGTCAGATTCTGGCCGTATCTCTTTGCCAAAGCTAAGGGAGTTGGTTGCAGAAATTGAGGAAACCTATAATATTTCTCATGTAGACATCTATGGCGGGGAAGTGGCACTACTTCCTGATGACTATCTTTCTGAGCTTCTAGCTGTATTCAAAGCACCCATAAACATTGTCACTAACCTATCCCAAATCAAGGATGTATTTCACGACAGGGCCTATACCCTTAGTGTTAGCTATGATTTTACTTGTAGAACAGGCAGCGACATCGTTTTACAAAATATGGTGATGATGAATAGGCCCTTGAACATTCTTACGTTATGTTCCCCAGAACTGCTAAAGATACCTGTTAAGGATATGGTTAATATTTTTAACAATCTTCAGATAGTAGAGTCTGTGGAAATAAAACCTTACTCCCGTAACCAAGCGAATGCTTTTTCCGTGCAAAAAAAAGAATACGAAGATTTCATACTCGAATGGGTGAAGCACCCTAAAGAGTTTACATTCATCAATGAAGAGATCATTGAGGCCTCTTTACAAGGAAAACGCAATGCCTTCTCTGATGACCATTTATATATTACTCCGGATGGATTCTTTGCTGTTTTAGACTTCGATGAAAACGGGTTAGAATACTTTAAAAAGCTACCAGGGATAGCAGAGTACAAAAAGTGGTGTGCAGAAGAGAAGAGTAGGGTAGCAAGCAGTTTTTGTGGCTCTTGCAAATTTTATGGTAGCTGCTTAACCGAGCACTATAGGCCCGTTAGGTCTGGAGATGACTGCGATGGAGGTCTTGGTATTTTACAAGTCTTTGAAACTTTCCCTAAGGTCATCGAGGGTTAGGCCTTCAGTTGGAGTATCTAGATTAGGAATACCTATAGTAATGGCCCATGTTGCCGTGATATTTTTTATTTGATGTAGTTCCCCTTTAGGAATTAACATAACATCTCCCTCTTTTATCATCGTGGGATTGTCGTGTTCATCTAATACAACTTTTTCTCCTCTTAAGAGGATTAAAACAACATCTCTATCATCTATATGTTTTTTAAAAGAAGGCCCGCCTTTTGGTGCCACTAAAGAATGAACATTTATATCGTCCACAAACCCTTTTAGATAGCTTAAGTCTAGGTATCTTTCGAGGCCCCTAAACAGAATAGTCGACCCCTTTATAAAAGAATCCTTTACCAACTTGGCACGTTCTTTGATCCCACCCTCTAAAAAGGAAGTTCCTCTCGTGGGGGTTTCCTCTAAAATACACACTAAATCTTCTTCTAAGTAAAAGGGATTTTTTAGCAGGTTAACTAGATCTGCTAAAGTTATTTTAGGGATACTTTCAGCTGGTAACTGTATTTGTTCCATTCTTTAAACTCCTTAATATCTTTTTAGGGGCAGGACAAGTATCTCTCTGCCAAGGTAACTTATGACAGTCGCCATTGCAGAGACTAAATAAATCACACCTATAGCATCTAATATCCCTAATAAGTTCACAAGATATATCTTCAGTTCTTTGAACACTATTAAACAAATCTTCTGGCATGTGGTAAATGGTACTCCAATGATCTCCTTGTGCGGAGTTAGGGCATCCACCGACGGTCCCATCTGCATTTATTGTAAATATTTTTTGCTGGCAATCACGACACCTATCTCCAACAGGCCCACCACGCTTTATACCTTCTATAATTTCCTCAACTGTCGAAATTTTTATACTGGATGTACTTTGGTAGGCTTGATACAACCACTCATCCATTTCCCCATAATCAGGGAATACACTATTAGCTTTTGCGTTACCGTCTTCCGTAACACGCTCAAGAATAATTCTGGTTATTCCTAGCGATGCCATCTTATTCAATATCTCGTCAGGATGTATCCCAACAACGTACTTAGTCATGCAAATACATACTTCTACGTCTAACCCAGAGCTTAAAAGAGTTTTAACATTCTTTTCCCAAAGCTCTTCTTCAGCGCCCTTGAATCTAATTTTAGAATCCCAAGATGTTCCAATAACCCCATCAAAGTATTTCTGGAAGAACCTAAGTTTGTTCTCAGATAAGTTATAAACAAGGTTGGTTTGTACTGCTAAGGGGATGCCACTAAACTGTTCACAAAAATAAATTAGTTGGGATAATGGGGCCAGTAGGGGCTCTCCCCCATGCAGAACTAATCTCATGTGATCTGGGCTCTTATACTCTTGAATCTTTTTTATAAAAGATGCGGTGGCGCTAGCATTGAAAAAGGTTTTTAGGGGGTTTGATCCAGTAGTAAAACAGTGGTCGCAATTAAGATTACAGTGCTCCGCAGTTTTAACATAGATTTGATATTGAGACATGCCAGTATTCTAGCTTCAAATATTATATAAATGAAAGCATTGAGTGTTTGCTTTATAGCCTAGCCGCACAGTTACAGTGTATCTAATCTCATTTTTTTCGGTTACAGGGGTTACTTTATGTATGAGGCAAGGGTCCATATTATTCCAGAGGATACCCTCACCATCTTTTGGGATAATAGTTCTTTGGTGGGCTATGTCGCCGAAATCTATAAGCTCTTCTGCCCCGCCGAAGGGGAGTCCCTTCGATGTCACGGGGGCTCTCCCGAATATCAAATGCCCTCCGTAGGATTCCTTCCACTCACTAACCCAGTGTAAAGCTAGTTTTATAGTCCAACCCGTCATACATTCATTATGCCAATGCAGTGTCTCTCCAGCAGTAACCTGGAAGCACTCCAACTTAAAATCATCAAATTGTCCAAAGATATGCTGGTACCACTTTAATAGCGGAATGGTGTCAATGTAGGACTTTACTAGATTTAGAGTGCTGTCATCGTGATCTAGTAGGTAGATATCATCTACCCACGAATACTGTCCGTTCACCAAACCTGTTTTAATTTTATTCGAGACCGTAGGCTCTACTTTGATACTAACCCAACCATCGTTGTAATAAGACATTAGCTGTTCAGGTTTCCCAGGGAAATCTATATCAGCGGGGTGTCTATTCATTAGAATCTCCCTATCACTACTTCAACTACTTTGATCCCAGGGTCTTCATCAGTCTCTAGCGCTCGGGCCACTGTCTCCATCATAAGATATGGTTTTATTTCTATGGCATGAGGGCTTAGTGCCTGCCCGACTCCAGGTATATCAGAGGCCACAATATAATCACCCCGTTTAACGGATCCCTTCAAACGGCCTGGAGTTCTTCCACATATAGAGATATAGTTGTGTGTTTTAGGATCTTTACCGCTATTCATCTTAAGTGCAGGGTTAGTTGCAACGACACCAAACCCCATGTTGGCACGTTCCATAGTGAGTTCTTCCATTTCATATTCTTTCCCAAAACCCACAAAGGTTCCTACGGGCAGCTGAGTTCCAGTCTCATACATTTCAGCAACATCGGCATATAGCGCGGTGAGAGCAGTACCTTGAAACATAACAGAGAAGATGCTGGCATACCTTAGAGTGCCTGATCCGATATCGAAAGTGTTATCAAGGGACGGTACGAAGTTACTATCATCTTGTAGAGTCTTGTCCATCCTTTGCTCTAGAACAAAAACTTCCCCGTCTAGCCTTACTATTTCGGTCTGGTTGAGCACTATATCAGATGAGTTGTCTGCTATGGTGACATCCATAGCATCTATTCTTGGAATTGCCATTACTATCTCCTAACTAAAGTGATTTCTATTAGCCCAGGCCCTTCGGTGAGTTTATCTTTTAAGCAAATACCTACGAAGACACCTTCAGTAACAGAATCATTATATGCTATTCCCCATCCGGGGTGTTCGGAAGTATATATCTCATCACCTTTCATTGCC
>QNFX01000076.1 GCA_003650125.1 Campylobacterota bacterium | reverse complement strand
GTGAATGGGGGGGGAATATTTCAGGTGTTGTTGTTAATCTGAAAAAGAGACGGGTTTGTTTGGTGAGGGGAATTGAATGAAAGGTGATTGATGATGGATGATAAGTGGTATGGGAAGAGAAATATGGTGGGGATAACTGGGTTTCATGGATTACATGCCCTTTTCATTGTTTGTATGACGATGCTTATATTCGGCTCTGAAGTGGGGGTTGGGATTGGATCAGGAATCGCAGTATTAGATATACTTACGAGGGGATAGATGATGGATGATGATGGAGTTGGGAGGGTCTTGGTTGCGTGTGAGTTTTCTGGTGTTGTGAGAGATGCTTTCATTTCAAGAGGATTTGATGCTTGGAGTTGTGATTTGCTCTTATCTGAACGACCTAGGGATGCAAGAGCTCACCCAGAACACCTAAAAGCAGGTCTACAAAAACGAGCACATGAGAATTAATCTAACTTCTTCCCCTCAGATCCAATAGTTTCTTTATCCATTCCTTGTGCTCATCGCGGATGTAGAAATTCCTTACCCACCTCCTTATATCCGCCTCAGAACTCTCAAGTGGCTCCATACGTGATTCAACAATACCGGCATTCTCTAACCTGGCAATTCTAGCATGTGCTGTCCTTCGGCTTGCAATGCCTTCTTCGGAGAGTTCCCGGGATATATCATTGAAATACGTGTGTCTTTGCTCATACAACAATCCTAAAATTGCCATACCAACATCATCACAAACTATTTGCAACTTTTTTGCAACATCCTGTGGAGATTCAACAGGTATGTTAAGTTTCATGGAAACACCTTCTTTTTATTTATTTTTTAAATCATTATTATTATTTGTTTGTAGATAAATATATTGCAGTTTTTTTGTTTAACCTGAAGTATCATGTGATGAGGATTCAAAGGAAGAAAGAGGCGATTGATGGTGGATTTGGAGTGTAAGATTAAGGCGAAGTATCTGGATGAGATGTTGAAGGGTAGTAAGCGAGAGGCGTTTCAGCAGTTTGATACTGTCCTTTTTGTGGATGAACGGGGGAGAAGAGTCAGATATGAGATTGATCATGTTTTCAATATTGAATATGCTGAAGATGGTTTTCGTTTAGGGGAAAAGGTGATTGATGATGAAAAAAGAAACAGATTATAAGGCGTGGGATTACGAAGATGAGCCGAAGTGTCCTTTTTGTGGGGAGGAGTATGTGTGTGCTTGGGAATTGTTTAGAGGCGAGAGTGATGGTGCAGAAAAAACTGTTGTTTGTGATGATTGTGGCAGGGAGTACACTATCCTGCAACACGTTGATGTTTTGTATTCAACATACACCCAAGAGAAAATGGAGGAGAAGTATCTTGAAGCAAGGCGAAAACATAAAAGGAGGTGATTATGATGGAGTATTATATAAATATTGATGTTGGTATCACGGTTCGGGCGGAGAGTAGGGAGGAGGCTATATCCCAAGTGATGAGGGATATGGTCGAACAGTATGATATGTACTCGTTTTTTGTGGCATTTGATGAGAACGGAGGTGATTGAGTGATGGCTAAAGAGAAAATGAAGTGGGAGAAAAGAGTGGATGGTCTGGTGAGTGAGAACGTTGATATTGTAGAGGGTTTCCTCCAAAAATGGGGGTTCGGCGGGATTAAGCACTACAAAAAAGGTCTGGTAGTGTATAGTAGAGACTTTGTTAAGGGCTTGGTTTTTGGGGAGATTGATTATCTCAAGAGTAAAAGAGAGGTTATGGGGATTGAGAGCAACCAGGTTATGGAAGTGCTGTCTTTCCTTGAGGGGTATAAGGAACCATCGCAGGAAATTCTAATTCAGGGGGGTGAGCACCCGTATAAACTATATTTCCACACTAAAGAGGGGGAAAGTGAGGAAAGAGGATTCAGCATCCACATAGCCCCCCTTGTGGATGATTGAAGGAGGGTGATTGATGATGGATTTGGAGTGTAAGATTAAGGCGAAGTATTTGGATGAGATATTGGAGGGTAGTAAGCGAGAGGAGTATCGGCAGTTTGATACTATTCTTTTTGTGGATGAGAGAGGGAGAAGAGCCAGATATGAAATTGATTATGTTTTTGATGTTGAATATACTGAAGAGAAAGGGATAAGGGAGTCCTATCCAGATGTTCCTTGGAAGGTGGAGAAGGCGATTTATGGCTTTCGTTTAGGGAAAAAGGTGGTTGATGATGGCTAAAAAAGAACAGAAGACTATGAGGTATAATGTAGAGAAGATGAGGAGAGACTACGTTGGAGCTGGGGTCGATGAAATAGCTGTGGATGATAAGGGATATTTCTTTTTCATCTTCGAGAAAAACAAGGCGTTTTTTGGCATAAAAGTCCATCAAGATAGCTTTCAGCCTATGCTTTTTTTCGAGAACAAAAAGGATGCAGAGAAGCAGCTAAACCTGGCGGGTGATTAGGTGATGGTTGAGGAAAAGATAATAGTTGAGGGCGTGATGAAGTTGTCTGAGTCTGATATTAGCTTTTACACGGAGTCTCATGATGTTCCTGTAACTTGTGTTGGGGGGCTGAGACTCCTTGGTGATGGCTATGTGAGTGATGGGTGGAATCCGAAGAAGGATGAGGGGCATATTCGTTGGAAGCTCAAGGAGGGGAGAAGATACATGGTAACGATAGAGGAGGTGATTGATGATGGATGATAAAATATTAATCGAATTAATCGAATTAAAAGCCAGTTGTTTGAGGTGTGCTAAGCGGGAACTAATTGATAAAGAGGGGAAGACAGCGAAAAGTATTGATGGAGGTCTCGCTGAGTTGAGGTGGATACTTAACTTCTTGAAAAAGAAAGATTAACGAAAAAGTAGAAACCTTCCTGCGTGAGGGAAGTATAGGAAAAAAGAAGGTGATTGATGATGGATGAGGATGAGGTGAAGAATAAAGAGAAGTGTAAGAGAGGGATACATGCTTTTGAGGTGGAGTATTATGGTCTAAGATGTAAGAGGTGTGGACTCTTCTTTCCAGATAATAGTAATTGGTGGGATGTTGAAAAACAAAGTGATTAATGATGGATGATACTGGAGTTGAGAGGGTGGGTGTCTGGATTGGTGGCAGGTATGCGGAGATAACGGCTGATGAGTCCTCTTTTTTTGGAGGAGGTGGAGAAGCCTGACATACTCCCACGACTAAAGTTCGTGGGGTTCTGAGGTTGGTTTGGTTTCATGCCAGAGCCTCTCCAGGGGTATCAGTGCTCCCCTTTGCCAAATCTCTGTCTTTGACAAATCGAGATATGCCGTTTTGGTATGCAAACGCTATGTTGAAACCCGCATTCACATCAGCATTCTCAACTTTTCCACATGACTTGCATTGGAAAAGCTTCCCTTTCCTATTCGCTTGCTCTATATGACCGCATCTGCTACACCTTTGGCTGGTGTACTGTGGTTCGATGTAGAACACAGGTATTCCCTGCTTTTTGGCTTTGTATTCTACCATCTGCCTGAGTTGATAGAAACTCCAAGAGTTCAGAGAGTACCTTTGCTTCTTCCTTGATTTTGCCGTTTTCCGTATATCCTTCAACCCTTCAAGAACAATGCCTGCTTTTTGCTTGATGCATTCTCCCACAAGCTTCTTGCTAATATGGTGGTTGAGGTTGCGGACAACCCTGCTTTCCCGATTCTTTATCCGCTTGACTAACCCATATTTACCTTGTTTTTGCAGGTTTTTGCGGGTGTGTTTGTATTTCTGGTGAATGTGATGTGCTGCCTTGCCAAGTTTCAACACCTTACCTGTGGTTGGATTTGCTGCGACAAGACAATGACCTGTGGTGTTGCGGTCAACACCATACACTGATTCAGGGGTGATAGGGGTTGGTTCATCATAACTCACTGAGATGTAGGCAAACATCCCTCCGACCTCTACCTGGTTGATTTTCCTGAAGTTGTCTGGGAAATAGATAGGTAGTTGAAGTTTGAGGCAGGGGATGCACACCTGCCCGTCTCTAATCTTGATGCTTTGAGAGGGCACAGTCAACTTGACAGATTTCACCTGCTTAGCGGTCTTGCTTGAGCTATATTTTTTGAGAATCTGGTTGCTAATTGCTGACTTTAAGCCGATGTGTTTTACATCGGCAGAGCTTCTTGATTTGGTCTTGATAGCAAAGTTCGCTATCTTCTTTGCGAGTTTCAATTCATGTGTGAAGTTCCGACTATGCCTGATTTTGTATGTGAGTATCATCGTCCTTTCTGCTCCTCGATGTACTTCTTGATTGTGTCCTCTGATATGTGCCCCACACTCTCGCAGTAGTAGCTTCGAGTCCAAAGAGATGGCAACCTGCTCTTTAGTTCGGGATATGTCTCCCTTAGTTGATGGCTCGTGTATCCTTTAAGTTGCTGCACTATCCAGTGAGGGGCTGCTGTTGGTTTCGTCTTGATGAATAAGTGAACATGATCGGGCATTATTTCCATGGTCTCTATCGTCGCATCCAACTGCTCTGCCTTTGAGTTGAGAAGCTTTCGCAATTCTTTCTCTATTTCGCCTACCAAGACCTTCCTGCGATATTTTGGGCACCATATCAGGTGATATGCCACGTTGTAGACGCATGTTTTTGAATGCTTCCATCTTTGACTTACCATGATTAACTATTTGGCATACATCAATATAAATAGATGGTCGTCTAATATTTATTGTTCGCTCTCATCCCACGACTAAAGTTCGTGGGCTTTCCCGCTCACATGTCGTAAACTACCCCCACCAAAATCATAGATTTTGGAAGGGGACTCCTTGCGACACGAGGTTGAAAAGATGGATTGGGGTGTTGTTAGAGGGTTTGTGGGTTGGTTTTTGTTTTTTGTTTTTTGTTTGTGGATAGTTATGTTTGTTGTTTTTGATAGGTTGTTGGGGTGGTGGGATGAGAAATAGGTCTTTTTTGGTGCTTGTGTGCATTCTGGTTGTTGGTTTTTATCTTAGGTCTTATCATATGGACTATCCAGTTGTTGGATACCATAATTGGAAGGAAACACATTATCTTACGGAGGCACGGAATTTTGCCAGAGATGGTTTTTTCAAATATGGTTTTTTTATTCCGGCGAAGGATTACCCTAGCTTGCGGGGTGACTCGTCTGGGGCTCATGCTGACACGTTCCCAGTGATTTCTGTTTCTGTGGCGTTGGGTTTTATGTTTTTTGGTCAGGAGTTGTGGGTTGCTAGGTTAATTAGTATTTTATTTAATCTTGGTTTTGTTGCGGGGATGTATTTCTTGGGTAGGGAATTGTTTGGTCGTGAGGATTTCGGGTTGTTGGCTGCGTTTATGTCGGCTATTCTGCCTTTGTTTGTTTTCTTCAGCCATAATGTTCAGTTGATTAATCCCGGGATTTTCTTCATGGTTTTATCCTCTGTTTTTTATGTGAGGTGGAGATCGTCGTTCAGTAGCAGAGAGATTATTTTGTGCTCTGTTTTTCTGATGTTTGCTACGGTAACAAAGTATTCTTTCGGGGTTATCTTGGTTCCGATGGTGTTGTTGTTTCCATATAAGAGGTTCTGGCGTGTTGGGGGGTGGCGGGTTAGGCGGGCTGTTGGTGTTGCGTTTCTGATATTTCTTTTGGTTCCGGTGTGGCATGTGTATGCTAATTATCTCATCCCCGCCAGTTATCGTTTGGAGAAACAGGCGGGGCTCTCCCAGATCCAGCCGATGGATGTGTTTCACTTGGATTGGTTTTTGATTTGGTCGTTTATTTCAGAGAATTATACCTTATTCGGGTTTTATGTCTCACTTTTTGGTTTGTTGTTTATGTTGTTGTTTTTTTATAGGGGGCGTGGTTTTGGTGAGGGTTTTGTTTTAGCTTATGTGTTGTCCATACTTCCGTTTAGTGTTTTGATGAGCAGTAAACTATCGGGGCACAGCTATCACCAGTATCCAATAGCTCCGGTGGTTGTTTTGCTCATATCGTATTTCATAATACGGGTGGGGGATTACTCTAAAGAGCTACGCATAGAGGGTAAGAGGATCCAGCACATTAATGTGTTGGTTGTGGTCGCCATCGCGTTGTTGTTCTCTCTGTTATGTTATGAGGGTGCATCAAGACAGTTTGATACCCAGTTCCCTGGGCTGGATGTGGCGGGGGAGTACATTAAGGAACACTCACAACCAGATGAAAGAATCCTCTTCACAGTAGGGCAGACATATGGCATCCTATGGCATGCAGACCGGAAGGGGTATCCTATGCGTGTGCCACCCCCTGAAGACTTCGAGTACGCGGAAGAAAACAACCTGAACCTGCGATGGATTTTCATCTATGAGTGGGGCTTCGATCTGTTAAAACATGAAAGAGAGTGGAGCTATATAAAAGATAGGTTCTCGCTGAAGCATGTAGCGTTTAAACAAACAAAAGACGGACTCCACCCGATATATTTCCTGATGGAGAAAGGAGGCAGCTTTGATGAGACCGCCCTTAATGACATCGTGGAAAACTTTAGCTATAATCTTGTGGAGTATGAGTATACGAAAGGAAACTATGAGATATTATCTGCAACGATAGGGGCTTAGGGTTTTTCGATGCTGAAGCTGAACACGTTGCTTCCTGCAATTGTTATTCTCTTCAAATCATCAAGATTTTTTATTTTACCTAGTTGTTTAAGGAGGTAGGTTGGTCGTAGATAAAAGCTCCTGTATGCTTTTTTGATGTAGCCCTCAAGTTCTTCTGCTGTTAGGTCAGTGAATAATTCGTTTGAGTATGCTTTCTCATGTATGTGGTCTAGTTCGAGGTTGGTGTGTTTTTTTAGTGAAGCATATAGTTCTGTGCCGGGGTAGGGAGTGCATATTCCGAATGTTGCTGTGGTGGGTTTTATTTTTTTTGTGAATTTTATTGTCTCCTCTATTGTTTTTTTCGTGTCCCCGGGCATCCCAAGCATGATGTGTGCGTGGGTGTCTAGTCCAACAGAGTTTGCATTCCTGAAGTCTTTGGTTGTTTGAGAGACGCGTATTCCTTTCTTGACGTTGTTGAGTATGTTTTGGTTGCCTGATTCAACCCCGTATTTTATGAGATGGCAGCCTGCTTTCTTCATCCGCTTCATCATTTTCCTATCCACGGTTCCAACCCGTGCGTTACAGATCCACGTCAGATCTATGCCCTCTTCGATTATTTTCCTGCAAATCTCTTTGTTTCTTTTCGGGAAATATGTGAAGGTCTCATCCCGGAACCAGACTTCCTTATAGCCTTGTGACTCTATTAGCCTTAGTTCTGATAGAACATTCTTCACAGAACGAGATCTGATCAGACCTCCATAGAATTTTGGCACCGTGCAGAAGGTGCATTGTCCAGGACATCCCCTGCTTGTCATCAGGGCGGTGTAGGGTGTTCTTTTTATGATTGGATTGAAATAGTCTACATCCGCAGGAAGCAGGCTCCGATCAGGGAAGGGGAGATCATCCAGGTTCTTGATGAATGGTGGGGGTTTGTTTATAATTGTTCTGCCGTCTTTCTTATAGGCTACCCCCCGTATCTCCCTTCCAGTCCCGCCACGTGCTATTGATGCTACCACGTCCCGGATAATGAATTCTGGCTCTCTCTGCACAAGCAAGTCTATTGAATCCTCCCTCAGCGACTGATCTGGCATGAAGGTGGGGTGTGATCCGAAAACGATTGATGTGGGATTTCCACCCAGGTTCTTAGCAGCCCTCAAGAATGCCACGTCCTCCTGGAAGCTCATTGAAGAGGTTGACATGATAATCACATCCGTGTGTCGTAGAGTTGGGGTGATATCTTGGAGGGTTTTTTGTTCAGCCAAAGCGTCTATGAAATGTACATCATGTCCCTCCGTCTTTAGAACCGACGCTATGTAGAGTAGATTTAATGGGGGGATCTTCGCCCCCCCGATTCTTTTTCCTTTACACCAGCACCCGTAGATAAGATCTCTCACCACGTTTGTGGTTGATTTATTCGGAGGGTTCAGTACAAGCACGTTCACTGTCTTTTCCTCTGGATTATTAGTTCTCCAAGCAATCCGATGGAGATAAATTGTATTCCCATCAGTATCAAAAGGATAGTGATTATTAAGAGGGGTCTGTCGCCGATGCTGGTGTGCAGGATATATTTTAGGTAGGTTGTGTAGAGTCCGGTGAATGCACCGGCGAGAAGGGATAACAACCCGAACCAACCGAAGAGGTGGAGTGGTTGGTTTATGAAAGACATTAGAAATCGGACAGTTAGTAAATCAAAGACCCCGTTAAATAAGCGGAGTGTGCCATATTTTGATTTGCCGTGTTTCCTTGGTCTGTGGTTGACTTTAATCTCTGTGACAGTGTAACCCATCCAATGTGCCAGTGAAGGGATGTATCGATGCATGTCGCCGTATATCTCCAGATCCTTAACCACCTTCTTTTTATAGGCTTTTAGGCAGCAGTTTGAGTCATGGATCTGGACTCCTGTCATATATTGTATCAGGGTGTTGAATATTTTTGATGGAATTTTTTTTGTGAACGGATCCTGTCGATGTTGTTTCCATCCAACCACCAGATCAAACCCCTTGTTTATTTTAGATAATAGGCGTGGGATTTCGTTCGGATCATCTTGTAGATCCCCGTCCATCGTGACAATAACCTCTCCTTTTGCTGCTTTGAATCCTGCATCAAGGGCTGCTGATTTACCGAGATGCCTTATAAAAGATATGGTTTTGATTCCGATCACCGTATCCATCAGATTCGTTAGGATGGTGCGTGTGTTGTCTGTGCTACCGTCGTCAACAAATATTATTTCGTGGGTTTTGTTGATTCTCCCAAGAACCGCCCGTAGTTCGCGGTATAGTGGTAAGATATTCTCCTCCTCATTATATACTGGTATGATAACTGAAAGGTAGATTCGCCCCATATAAATATCTTGTTGATAATATTTAAATATCAACTACTTAGAGCAACTATAGAGAGAGTATGGCTTCCCACGCTTTTTTTTCGGGGATTATCAAGGAATTGTTACAATCAAAACGCTATGGGAGAGAGCTTCGGGTTCTTGATGTTGGTTGTGGTGAGCGGAAGAAGGAGCTTGGTGAGATTGATGTGGTTGGGGTGGATTTGCTACCCCTTAAGGGGGTTGATGTGGTCTGTGATTTGAGTGTTTTTCCGTGGTCATTTGATGATGATGCTTTTGATTTAGTGATCTGTGATGATGTGCTAGAGCATTTCGAGGATGTTGTGGGGGTTATGGAAGAGATACATCGGATTACCCGGAACGGTGGTTTGGTTCTGGTTTCGGTTCCTCACTTCACCAGCGACAACTATTATACAGACATAACGCATAGGCGTCCGTTCACTTCACGGAGTTTTGATTTCTTCGATTCGAGGAAGAGTGGGGTTCATAGATACTACACAGACGCTTGTTTTCATGTGAGAAAAAAGGTTATCGGCTTCAGCGAGATACTGCCCTCAGGGAATAAGCATTTTCCGAACATACATAAGGTGGTGGGGATACAGTATCTAGTGAACAAATTCCAAAGAATTTATGAAAAGTTTTTCGCCTACATTCTGCCTGCAACTGAATTATATTTCGAATTAGTGGTTGATAAATAATGACCTACAGATTGTAGTAGATATTTAGGTTCTATAACCACACATTCGTGTTGGGTTCAGTATAATGGAAAAGAAGAAGGTGTTGGCTTGGGGTGTGTTAACCTCGTGTCGCAAGGAGCCCCTTTACGACATGTGAGCGGGAAAGCCCACCCTCTTTAGTGGTGGGATGAGAGCGAACCTGTTTATATACTCTGAATCTAATAATGATACGGTAGGGCTGGACGAGCCCGAACCCAACGCCTGTGG
>QNFX01000075.1 GCA_003650125.1 Campylobacterota bacterium | reverse complement strand
TTGCCTTTTGTTCTTTATATAGCGCAGGCCAGGCCCCTACAGCTTTTGCCATATTTTCAAAACTTTTCTTTTGTTTTTCAGGACTCATCGTTGATGCTCGCTGAGTCTTATCCATGTAATCTAGAATACCTTTTACTTTAACCAAATCCTGTAAAGCTTTATATCCTCTAGGAGATAAATCAGCATCTCCACTTTTTTTTCTAAAAAGACTTTTCGCCTTTACAACCGATGACATAGATGAAATTTCTCTGCCTGATGGGCCCCCAATTTTTTTAATAATATTGGCCCCACACTTTTGCTTGGCATAATCATATGCAGTTTTATTAAATTTACCCACAAGGGCCTTATCTGCTCCAAATTCTAACAAAATATCTATCACCTTTTGATGGCAATTTCTTGAAGCTCCCATCAAGGCAGTTTCTCTATTATAATCAGTTTCATCAATTTCTGCCCCTCCCTCTGCTAAAAGCAAAAGAACCATATTTGGTCGATTATTAATAGAGGCATGAATTAATGCCGTGGCACCAAATTTATTATCTTTAACTGTTAAATCCGGATCTGTATTATTTAATAAATACTTCAATTCATTATCAGTCATTCCATGGCGCTGAGAGGCCTTTAAAATTTGGTTACCAGTGTAGTTTGCAAAAAGATTAAGAGGCAATAAAAATATAATAAGTAAAATTTGTTTACTCATATTAACTCCATTTATCGTTATATCCTATCATTATCGTCTTGTTTTTTTGTTTTCTTTAGATTAAATAATTTCAATTTTATGCCAAATAAATCCGAAAAATTTTTAATGAATACGAGGTTATTTTGGATTTAGAATTACTTGAACTACAAACTGAATATCTAAATGATCTGCCAGATAAGCTAGATCTTATTTATGAGCTTCTTCTTAGTATTGAGAAAGAGGAAGATATTGATGAGTCTTTAAATAATCTTAAGGGTATTATTCATTCCATCAAAGGTTCATCTGGTTCTTATGAAATAAGCTTTCTAAGTGAACTTTGTCATAGTTTTGAAGATGAATTAGATCTTTTAACTAAGGATAAAAATAAAGTATTAATCAATTGTTTTTATTTCTATGAGCTGTTAAAAGAATTTTCTGACTTTTATATTGCTGGAGAAGAAGCAGACTTAGATCCATTTTACAACAAGCTGTCAGAACTGTCCCATAGTAACAACATCCACACGTCAACTAGTTCCTCTAAGCAAAAAGACTTATCAAAGAAAATCCTGATCATTACTGACGATGAGTTTTTTAAAGATGCAATAATGCTTTCGCTAGAAAAACTAAATACTAAATTTTATTTTCTAAAAAAAACTAGGAGCTTTAAAAATGATGATGACCCTGATTTTATTTTTCTGGTATCTCCTGAAAAAGCGGATGTGAAACAATTAAAATCCATTTCGCCTCAGACTCAAGTGATCTCATTAAACTTTGAAGATAATGTTAACTTTCTTCCTAGTGATTTTGCACGTATTTTAATATCCCATCATTTAGTTAGAGATATTCGACATGGGTACTTAGCTTTATTACAAAAGGAAGAAAATATCCACATAGAAAAAGAGGCCCATCCTGAAAATATATTATTTGTAGATGATGATGAAAGTATTCATCCTTTAGTAAAAGTGGCCTTTAAGGCCTATAAAGATATTAAGATGAATTATTGTCATTCTGCTAAAGAAGCTCAGGAAGTCTTAAAGAGTTTTACACCTGATCTAATCTTACTTGATTCAATGATGCCAGAAATCAGTGGCAAAGAATTTAAAAAGCTTCTGTCTGAGGATGAGAATTTAAAGGATATTCCCGTCCTATTTTTAACCGGACTCGATAGTAAAAAAGAAATTGAAGAGCTTAAAAATTTAGGTGCTGTAGATGTCATTTGCAAACCCTTTAAAATTAAAGAGCTCGCCGGACAAGTTTTAAAGATATGGTCTGAAATTTAACCCAACCTCAGTATCACATGTGATCTTGCAGATTTAGGCCTAGAATATTGACCATCCCCCTGTAAGTCATTGAAAATTAAATAGGCCTTAAACTTCAAATTTTCCCTATTTATTCCGAACATATATTATATGAAATACTTAATGCTTATATTTCTTTTGTTATCTGCCTCACTCTTTGGCCAACAAAACTACTTTGATTTAGAGGATAATAAAAGGATTGATAAAGGGCTTCAATCGCAAGATCCCTATGGGATAAATGAACCCCTTATGTATCAGGGTGACCCTGATCAATTAAGGCCCTATCAGGATATCTGGCGCCCTGCTGTTCCCCAAGGAAGGATGCCGACCTCTGACCAAGATACTCTTTCCCCTTATAACCTTGATAAACCAGGACTTATTAGAGACTGGTAATTCTATTTATTAGAAATCTGTTAAATCCCTCCAATTTTTACCTAAATCCTCAATTTTAATAGGGGTTATCTGAAAATCTTGGTATGTTCCCCCTATAATAACTCTCCAAAAGGATCAAAAATGAGCGAGAAAAAGATTCTAATTGTTGAAGATGAAAAGGATATTGCAGAACTTATTCATTTTAACCTATTTAAGGGAAATTATGGTGCCGTAATTGCCTCTGATGGTGAACAAGCACTTAAGGTGGCCAATGAACAATTGCCAGATCTAATTCTCCTTGACCTGATGATCCCATATATTTCAGGACTCGAAGTTTGTAAGCATCTCAAAGGAAATGCGGCGACAAGCGAGATACCCATTATCATGATCACTGCCAAGGGAGAGGAAGAAGATATCATCAAAGGTTTAGAGGCCGGCGCTGATGATTACATCACCAAGCCTTTTAGTCCTAAAGTACTTCTGGCCAGAGTCAATGCAGTTTTTAGAAGAAATAAAAGAGATGGATTAGATGGCCAAAAAGTTCTTCATACCAATGGCATAATTATAGACCCCATTAGAAGGAAAGTAACCGCAAGCGGTACTGAACTCGAATTAACTTTTTCCGAATTCCAAATATTCCATCTTTTAGCTCAAAAACCTGGGTGGGTTTTTACAAGATCCCAAATCGTCGATTTAGTAAGGGGAAAAAACCATGCCATTACTGATCGAGCAGTTGATGTACAAATTGTTGGACTTAGAAAAAAACTCGGAGAACAAGGTCTTCTTATCGAAACGGTAAGAGGAGTTGGGTACCGTTATAGTGAAACACACCAGGATTAGATGAAACGGAAGAAACTTTTTTGGCAAATTTACCCATCATATTTAGCTATTTCTTTAGTTAGTATAATAGTTCTTCTTCTTATATCTCGCTTCACTTTTAGATCATTTTATTTCCAAGAAAAGGCCCAGAACTTATTAGAAAAAGCCTACTTAATCGAAGGTAATATCTCTAGCTTAATCCTTGAAAAAGATTTCATTCTCATCCAAGAAAAAATCAACTACATGGATAAAAAATCTAATAATCGATTAACCATAATTCTTCCTGGTGGAAAAGTTATCGCCGACTCGAGAAAAAAGAAAGAATTGATGACCAATCATAAAGACCGGCCTGAAATACTTACGGCCATTTCAGGTAGTGTTGGTATGAGCAAGCGTTTTTCAGAAACCATGAAAGAAGATCATTTATATCAGGCCATCCCTCTTTACGGGCCTGACAAAAAGCTCATTGGGGTACTTAGATCATCAGCATCTATTGAAAACTTAAAAATCACTCTTTTTAATATTTCAAAACAAGTTTTTTGGGAGGCCTTAGTTATTGTAATAGTATTATCTCTTGTTATTGGTTGGTACTCAAAATCAATAACAACACCTATTGAAGAAATAAAAACCTATACAGAAAAGTTTTCTCAAGGTGATTATGACCAAAAAATTAAAATCAGTAACAATGTCTCACAAGAAATATATTCCCTCGCTCAAGGCCTAAATAAAATGACGGCCCAAGTGAACTCCCACATGGAAAAAATCATAAAACAAAAAAATGAAATCGAAGCGGTTTTCACCAGCATGGTAGAAGGGGTTATAACAGTAGACCCTAAAAGAAGAATATTTCATATGAATCTGGCCGCTAGATCATTTTTCAATCTTGATGAGAAGAAGGTCTATAAGGGAATCCCTCTAGAAGAAGTCATCCGAAATCATCATTTAATTGGATATATCGACCATATTTTCACTGACAAATCCATCTTGGAGCAAGAGCTCAACTTAAACAATCAACAGATTCTCCAAGTACATGGAACAGCTTTAAAATCTTTGCAAAACCAAGTAATGGGTGCACTTTTAGTTTTTAACGATATAACTAAAGTGAGACGACTCGAACTGCATAGAAAAGAGTTTGTCGCCAATGTTTCTCATGAACTACGAACTCCTCTCACCTCTATTCAAGGATATCTAGAAGTCTTACTCGAAAATGATCTAAAGAAAGAGGATAGAACAAAATTCCTAGGAATTGTTCAAAAAAATGCCTCAAGGTTTCAAGTTATTATTGAAGATCTTTTGTCCCTTTCACAGATTGAAAAAGAACAAGATAATAATGAAATTAAAAAGGAAATAATTCCGCTCTCTCCTGTTCTGGGTACTGTTAAACTCTTATGCCTAGATAAAGCGCAAAAAAAAGGTATCAACTTAATAGTTAAAGTAAATGAAGAACTTAATGGAAAAATAAATAGTCACTTATTAGAGCAGGCCTTGGTTAATCTAGTTGAGAATGCTATTAAATATGGCGATAAAGATTCTCAAATCATCATTTCTGCAAAAAAGACAAAAGACCATCTTGAATTTGCCATTAAAGATGAGGGCCCTGGAATTTCCCCTGAACATCAAAAAAGAGTTTTTGAAAGATTTTATTGTATTGATAAGGCCCGAAGTAGAGAACTCGGAGGTTCAGGACTTGGGCTTTCGATTGTAAAACATATTGCTCTAGCACATGGAGGATCAGTCGCACTTGATTCAACATATGGTAAAGGTTCCACCTTCTATCTTAATTTACCAATTAGTTAATCAGAACATCTACTAAAAACATTTGTCACCCCATCTGCAACAAACTTAGAAGTACTTCCATATAAAGAATAAAGTTTATTTCCTTTTAGATAACTCCCCCTAAATAGTCTGGTCACTCCCGTATCAATATATCTGCCGTAATCAGTCATTATAAAATAGAGTTTATCACCTCTTAAATAATAGGCCCCACAGACATTGGTTACTCCATCGACAATAAATTTCTTTTTTCCCGCTGCAAAAACATATAATTTATATCCTTCTACAAAAATAATGCTTCTAAATCCAAAAGCCGAAAAACTAAACATTAGAGAGAAAATTAAAATATTTATTTTTTTCATAATTACTTAAAGTAAGGTCCTGGTTCAAGGCCCTCACAATACTCCTTTAAAATAACCATTAGGTGTCCCCATGTGGTATTGCATGAGGCAAATGCTCCATCATTGTTTTTCCAATCTGAATGGGTAAATTTAAGCTTGGTTATACCACTTTCAATTTCTTCCAATTCAAATGTTTGTTTTGTCTCAACCCACTCTTCAGGGCCATCGATACAGGTCCATTCAATTCGGCCGGAAGTAATTTTATCAATATTCATGGTAAAGAGAGTCTCGTGGTTAAAAAAGCCAAACACAGCTTTTGATCCCACTTCAGGCCTTGCCTCAACATCAGACGTCCACCATGATTTAAGCCCTTCTCTGGTAACAAGCGCCTTAAAAACTGTCTCTATATCACCACTTATATTGATCTCATGCTTTAAACTAAACATATCTATCTTGTCGGGTATTTTGAGGAAAAAATTGAATATAAATGAGAGTAATCTTATAGTTAAGTTAACAATTTTTAAAAGGAGTTAAAAATGTCTATTGAGTTAAAGTATTTAACTTGGATTTCTGTTGCTACTGCCTTCATGTGGGTTCCCTACATTCTAAATGCTTTCATCAAATTTGGTCTTGTTAAGTCTATGGGCCATGAAAATCGAGATGCGGCCATGAGTGTCTGGGCCATAAGAATGAAAAAGGCCCATGCTAATGCTATCGAAAACCTTGTGATATTTGCTGTTTTGATCTTGGTTTTAAATGGACTTGGAATAAGCACTGAAAAAACCCAATGTGCCGCTGCTGTTTATTTCTGGGCGCGAATTGCTCACTTTTTTCTTTATGCTTTTGGAGTACCTTGGCTTAGGACTATATCTTTTGTTGTCGGATGGGCAGCAACACTTAGTCTGGCCTGCCAAATCCTACATTAAGTAAGATGGAGGCCCTCGGGCCTCCTTTATTTAATTAGGCCAAAGCGAACTGAAGACTCTTTTTCACGTATGAATATTCTTTAAGCTTAAACTTAAAATTAATCTTGGCCTCTGCTAGTTTTCTTTTAATTTCAAATATGGCCAATTCATTTTTCTTTTTCTTATTTTCTGCAAAGATCTTTAACTCTTTTTTAGCCTTTTTAATACTATCAAGTATGACTGATAATTCAGATAAAAGATTATCAATCTTTGTCTTTAATTCCATAGAATTGGTCAAGGCCAGTTTTTTATCCAATCTCTTTCCTTCCATAAGAAGTTTTGCCTTAAGGATATCTTCCTGAGGGGTAAGTTTTAAATCCCAGGCCATTCCAAAAAGCTCAAGAGATTTAATAAGCCATTTGGTAGGATCGTATTGGTACCACCTGATCGCATTTCTATAATCCGTTTGAAAGAAGTGATGAAAATTATGATAACCCTCGCCATAAGTAAATAAGGCCATGATAGGACTATCTTTGGCGGTATTAGTATCAGTATAGGTCTGAAATCCCACGATATGACAAAGAGAGTTTATAAAAAAGGTCATGTGGTGAACGAAAAGCATTCGAAGTAACCCAATAAAAGCAATTCCACCTAAGACTGACCCCATAAAATAACCGATTATTGCTGGAAGAATAAAGGCCATAAAAATTGAAATGGGTATAATGTATTTATGTTGCCAAGCAATTAGAGGATCCTTTTCAAGATCTACGGCAAATTTATCTTTATATTTTTCATCTTCTTTTATAAATAGCCAACCTATATGGGCCCAAAAAAAGCCTTTATTGATGTTATATGGATCTTCATCGTGATCTACCTTTAGATGGTGCCTACGATGGTCAGTACACCATTTAAGTACTGAATATTGGAATGCTCCTGCTCCAAACATTAAAAAGAAAAATTCTACTAAAGGACCTGTTTTATAACTTCTATGGGAAAACAACCGATGGTATCCGGCAGTGATGGACATTCCTGTAAATAACCAAAAAAGGAATGTTGGAATCAATATATAGGGATCAAAACCATCTATTTTTAAATAAAGATATATAAAGTATACGGTTAAAATTGGGGTAATTACGAAAAAGGGTAAAGTCACCCAATCAATTTTTTTTAGAATATTTTTGTTCATTTTCAATCCTCGTAAACGATTGTTAACGGCCGCCCATTTCTTTGCATCTGACCTTCCTCATATAGTAGTCCGGATTTTGTAAGACATAAAGCGCAATATAAAAAGGAAAGGGTAAAAAAGATGGTGCCCTCTCGCGGAATCGAACCACGGACACAGGGATTTTCAGTCCCTTGCTCTACCGACTGAGCTAAGAGGGCGTACCTTGGAATTAAGTTTTTAAAAATTAGTGTTTTTTAGAGGAAAGGTCAATTTAAATCTATTAATAAAAATCAATTTTCTGTATCCTTAACCCTGTGAAAACTTTAATTAAAAAGGGAGTTATCTCCTATGGAAACTGGAAGATTAATGCGATGTGCTTCATCCCTGGAGGGCCTAAAAAGGATGCTCTAGGGATATTCACTCATGGTTACACCTCCCATAAAGGGTCGATTCTATCCTGGCCAGATCGATTGACTGATCTGGGTGTAAGTTCGATCATATTTGACTTGCCGGGTCATTTCCTGGGAAGCTTTAATGAAGTTGATAATTTCTCTAAATTTAAAAGGGATTCCCACCTCCTTTTTGCCAAGGCCTGGGATCTATTTAAAGACTATTTAAAATTTGAAAAACAACCTAAGTGCATTCTTGGTGGACATTCTCTAGGGGCCTTACTGGCCTTAAAGGCCATGGAACTTGAAGAATTTAAGCATCTAGAAAAATATGCTATCTGCGTGGGACTGGGACTACCTCCAGAAAAGGGAGTTCACCTTTTTGAAACAGGATTTTTTGAAAAAACTATGAACTTACGATCCCAGATGGTTAGTCCTGAGCTCTCTCCCGATAATATCCTTCCCTGGATAAAACAGGAAAAACGAGGATTAAGGGTCAAAGACAAGAATATTTTTCTCTTGGTGGGTGAAGATGATGCTATTGTTTCGATCGATGAGGCCAAGGGCCTTGTAGAACTTTTGGAAAGAAACAATAATCAGGTAATACTAAAGATAATAAAAAAGCTTCCCCACCATCAACCTGATACCGCAGCATTTTATATTAAAAATATTTTAAAGGAAGAAAATATTCTTTAGTAACAAATATCAATCACCTTCAGGCATTATTTCAATTGCTCCGGTTGGACAGACTTTCACACACTCAAAATCAACTGCACAATCTTTAACATTGGCCTCTACTATATAGGTAGCACCAATTTTATTTTCTCTTACTGCCCAAATATCATGAGGACAAATCGAAATACAATTTTGGCAGGAAGCACATATATGAGTATCAAGTTTTATGGTTTTTTTGCCATCTGAAAAAGATTCTATGGTATCAGAGGCCCCGGCAACTTTAGGTTCGGTTCTAATTGTTTCAATCTGAATTGAATTGGCCATTCCCCCTGCAAAAAAGGTTCCATCACCTCTTGATATTACAACCTTATCTCCTTTCTTAAGATGAACACTTTTCCGAACCATATCCAAGATTTCTTCCTTTAAAATAGGACTATCTTCATCATAATCTGTTAGAAAAAATGGGACGACTCCCCAATATAAACAAATTCTTCTCACGGTATTTAAATTATTAGTAATTCCTAAAACCACAGTTGATGGTCTAAATCTTGAAAGTTTCAAACAAGAATGTCCTGATTGGGTCATTGAAATAATTCTTTTAGCATGAATTTTTTCCGCTACCATCGAAACGGCAACTGATAAAGCGGAATTTACGTTAGATAAATCTATGTCCTTTATGTTTCTTCTTTTCGCAGGACTTTTTTCAGCATCGGTGACAATTTTATTCATCATTTTTACCGATTCAATAGGGTATTTTCCTGAGGCAGATTCCCCACTAAGCATTACAACATCTGTTCCATCCCAGATAGCATTTGCCACATCAGATGCCTCGGCCCTTGTAGGAGTGGGATTAAAAATCATTGATTCAAGCATTTGTGTAGCGGTAATAACTGGGATTCCTTTATCATTACACTCTCTAATAATTTTCTTTTGAATAGAAGGAACTAGATGATTTCCAACTTCTACTCCTAAATCACCTCGTGCAATCATAATTACATCTGCGGCCTCCATAATTTCTGATAAATTTTCCACTGCCTGAGGTTTTTCTATTTTAGCAATTACGGGAATATTCATTTTTAAATCATGAAGAAGACATTTTAAGTCTTTTATATCCTCTTTGGATCTTACAAAAGAGAGAGCAATATAATCTACATCGTGTTTTAAAGCGAAAAAGAGATCATTTTTATCTTTTTCCGTCATGGCCGGAGCACTGATCTCACAGTCTGGTAAATTTATCCCTTTATTAGATTTTAAATCTCCCCCTACGAGTATCTTAATTTTAAAAACCTTTCCTTCTTTTTCAATTGCTTCAGCTGCAATTAATCCATCATCAAAAAGTATTCGGGCACCAACATGGCAATCATCAACTAA
>QNFX01000074.1 GCA_003650125.1 Campylobacterota bacterium | reverse complement strand
GTCCTTTTTCTGGTCCTTTTTCTGGTCCTTTTTCTGGTCCTTTTTCTGGTCCTTTTTCTGGTCCTTTTTCTGGTCCTTTTTCTGGTCCTTTTTCTGGTCCTTTTTCTGGTCCTTTTTCTGGTCATCCTTTTTCAGTGCTAGTAACACATTATTTCTGATGGCCTTATCAAATTCTTGATACTTTTTTTCCTCTTTACCTGCTACGGCCCAGGAAAGTTTTTTATATAGCTCTAGACCTTTTTGAAGATCCTTATCAAGAATTAAAGCGGTAGCATAATTAAAGAGTGTTATAGGGTTTTCCAGACTTTCCTCTGTCATGTTTTCATCATAGAGAATGCGCGCATTTTTATAATCTTTATTTTTTAAATACTTCTCCGCTAATTTTAATCGTTTATCCCTTTTTAACTTCCCCTCCTGGAGTTTACTTTTCCACTTAAGTCCTTGCCCATCTAAAATTGGTTTTTTCACCTCTTCAGGAAAACTTGAATAGGAAAAGACCAAAAGAAGCAGTGTCATGGCAAACGTCTTTCCACGACTTAAAATCACAGAAATAGCCAGTAAGATAATGGCAAAAATAACGATATATTGAGTATAGACTGGCCTTATATCGATGCTTCTTGTGGAAAGCTTCGTTTTGTAAATAGTTCTAAAAAAACCTAAGATCTCTTCTGTTGGCATATTAAATGAATAGACCACCCAATACTTGTAATTTTTTATCTTCCCTTCTAGTTTTTCAAGAAAAGACTTATCCAATTTAGAGATAACCTTTTCCCCCTTGTAAGTCTTGTAACCAAAAAACTTACCATTTGAATTCCGAAGAGGTATGGCCCCACCTTTTTCAGTACCGACACCAACTATTGCCAGGCTGATCTCATCAGGAATATTTAGATCGAACTTTTCTTGATTTTCACCTGAATCAGTAAAGACTAATAAGTTCCCAGATAAATCACCTGTTAATCCTGCCTCTACTTTAAAATATTGCATCGACTCCTGTATGGCCTGAGAAATACTTGAACCTCCACGAGTGATATCTAAATTGGCCAGACCTTCAAGTCTTGAATCCAATAAATCCACATCATCAGTAAACGGAACAATTCTCTTTTGAATATCAGAAAACAAAACTACCGCAACTTGATGGCCATGGGCCTTTTTAATAAAATGTCGCGCCATCAGAATCGATTTTTTGAACCTCGAAGGCCTTACATCCTCGGCCAGCATACTAGAGGAGGAATCAATTACAATAATAGTTTTCTGATCAGGGATTTTGGCCTTTACTTTTTCAGAAGCACCTCTAAGGTCCATTAGAGATATTAAAAATGCCAAAATACTCAAAAGATAAAAGATTGACGCGATTTTATTAATTTTTGTTCTATTATAAAACCAGTATTTTTTAATAAAATTAAAAACTTTTGCTTCATGCCTCAATAAAAAAAAGGAAAAAAGGAAAAAGCCTATTAAAATGAGTGGCGCAAATTTAAGATTTAAAAAATTCATACGCCCTCCTTTTGACCAAACTTTCTAGTTAGCTCGGCCATTAAAAGCAACAATACTCCCCAAAATAAATATTTAAAATAAATCTCCTCATAGATCATCTTTCCCGAAGTCTCAATTTTAGTCTTTTCCAAACTTTCAATTTCTGTCAGAACTTCTTTTAAAGCAGTTTCATTCCCTGCCTGATAAGATTTCCCCTTAGTGAGCTTAGAGATTGATCTCAAAGTTTTCATATCAATACTGCCACCTGGAATATATTGATAACCAAACCCTCCTGATACGGGAATTCTAGCATTCTTATTTCCCCCCACACCAATGGTATAAATTTTAATCCCTTCGTCTGCCGCCTGCTCGGCCGCCTGAGTTGGAGTCATTACACCAACATTACTCACTCCATCCGTTAAAAGAATAATAACCTTATTTTTGGCCATAGATTGAGCAAGCCTACCCACACCCAGCCCCAAGGCATCTCCAATATTTGTACCTGAACCCAAAAATCCGATTTTAATCTCATCAATTATTCTTTGAATTAAATCCAAGTCAGTAGATAAAGGGAGTAGGGTAAAGGCCTTCTCTGAAAATATAATAATACCTATTCTATCTGTAGGTCTAAGTGAAACAAATTCCGCAATTTTCCTTTTTGCCGCCTCCAAACGATTTGGTTTAAAATCATCCGCTAACATAGAGCGAGAGACATCAACCACAAACATGATATCGTTCACTTCAATATTACTTTTTACAAAACCCAGCGGTCTGCGAGGTCCAGTGAGAGAAAAACTGATTAAAAGCCAGCCAATAATACCTATTACAAAAATAAATATAGGAATAAGTGAGGTAGCTTTTTTAATATATTTTTTGGGGATATACACCTGAGGAGTTTTAAATAGATAAAGATAACCAATGGCCCAGAAAATCAGGCCAAGTATTCCCCAAATAGCAAAATAGATATTTTTAAACTCCATGCACGATCCTTCTTATATCTTCCATAGAACTTAATACTTCTTCTAACTCCTCTGCTGTCCATTCAGGTTTGTACTGATGTTTATCAACCACCATAAAAAAGCTACTAGTTTTATCACCAAGGGAGGGTAATAGTGCTAACCAAACCTCTCTCTGCTCATAAAGATTTTCAAAATGCGATCTCTTCTGGGCATTTATTATAAGATCTTTCCAAAACTTAAGCTTTTCTTTTTTTCTGTGTTTCTGCTCTTTTAAAATAGTTTTATTTTTCGCCCTTTTCCACAGAGCGTATGCCATCACTAGAAGGATTAAAGCTAATAACGCCAGACCAAGCTGAATATAAAACCATTCTTTCTTTACTGGCTGCCCCAAAATAATAAAGCTCTTAGGATTTAAGTCTGGTTGTTGCCCAGTGAATTTTTTTAAATTAAAGGGAATCGATTTCGCTCCAACTTTCCAAATATTTTTTCCCCCTGAATCTATAGGAGAGATTAATATCAAGATCAAGTCTGCCTCTAAAAAAGCATTTCCACCTTGTAAAACCTGCGGATTTATTACCTCTTGGAGATAAAAACCATTAATTAGATTTTTACCCACATTATTTTCAAGTTCTTTTAAATACTTCCCACCTTTTGGGCCTAAAAGAAGTTTTGCGCTAATAAAACTCCCCATCTTAATCGGTCGATTAGGACCAAAGTAAGTAAGTTCGGCCGATATCTCCTCTGAAATAGCAAGAGTTGGTAATAGAAGAATTAAAAAAAATAGAAATATTTTTCTCATCAGACCATCTCCTTAATAAAATCCTCCAGATATCGCTCTTCCACTTTAAGACGCTTAAATTTTTTCCCTAGACCTGATTCGAAGTCTCTTATTTTTTTAAAATTGAATTTATTAAGAGATCCATCTTTTAAATTGTATTGATCACTTGAATAAATTGAAAATGGTATCTTTTCTGCTGTGTCAACTGGAGACAACATCTGAAAACAATGAAGATGACTCTTATAAAGTATTTTTCGAAGCTCATCCACTCCGAGGAAGTCATTAAAATCAGATAACAAGATAATTTCTTTTTTCTTACGCAAATGTCCCATTAGAGAAATATAAATCTCACGCTCGCTTAAAACCCTTTTATGTTCATACTCTAAATTGAGCTTGCCTCCTGCTGTTACCAGCCCCTCCCTTTCTAAAAGAGTGATAAATTGAGAAATCCCCATATGACCGCTGGCCTTTGGTATTTTAATAATCTTATCCAAATATATATAGGCCTCAACATTATCTCCGGTCTTTGCTGTGAGGAGGTAGAGCAAGAAACAAATTTCAAGTGAGGCCTGTAACTTTGAAACCCCTTCATAACCACAAAACATAGATTTAGAAGCATCAATGGCCACAATTATTTCGACATTTCTCTCTTCTTCAAAAGTTTTAATATAAGGGTGAGAGGTTTTTGCCAAAAGCTTCCAATCGATAAGTCTAATATCGTCACCATAATCATAAACTTGGTGTTCTTTAAACTGCAGCCCAAGACCTTTAAAGTGAGATTTAAACATCCCGACAGAAAAAGAATTGGAGTTTTTAAATAAACTCGTTTGAATCCGACTGACTACTTTTTGTATCGATTTTAGTTCCATGACTAGATAACAGCGTTGGCCACTCTAAGGGCCACATCTCTTCCTTTTATCTTATCTATAATTGCCTCATAGGTTAAAATGATTCGATGACCTAGAACACTTGGAACAATTTTTAAAATATGCTCTGGAGTAACAAAATCACTTCCCTCTAAAAATGCCATAAATTTTGATAATTTATAGAGCCAGATAACTCCCCGAGGAGAGGCCCCTGCAAGTATCGCCCCTTCAAACTCTTTTAAAAAGCTCGGTGACTCAGGTCTTGTTGCATGAATTATTTCAACTATAAGTTTTTTAATTTTTTCATCTACATAAATTGAACTTAAACTATCTTGAATTTGTTGTAGGCCTTGGGCATCTATTTTAGGAGTCAAATCATCCAAGGCATTTTTCTTAAGCTCCATTATGGACCTTTCCGCTTCAAAAGAAGGATAGCCGACATTTACTTTCATCATAAACCTATCCATTTGTGCCTCGGGAAGAGGATAAGTCCCTTCTTGGTCAATAGGGTTTTGCGTGGCCAAAACTACAAAGGGAGTATCGAGTTTATGAGTATTCTCTCCAATAGTAACTTGTTTTTCCGCCATGCCCTCGAGCAGTGCCGATTGCACCTTGGCCGGGGAGCGGTTAATTTCATCGGCCAAAAGAAGCTGAGTGAAGATAGGTCCTTTTTTGGTCGTAAATTCTTCTGATTTTTGGCTGTAGATCATCGTTCCAACAAGATCTGATGGGAGTAGATCGGGAGTAAACTGAATACGATGGAATGATAAATCACAAAGTCTGCCAATAGTATTAACCGCCAGTGTTTTTCCAAGTCCTGGCATTCCTTCAATGAGAACATGTCCTTCACAAACCATGGCCGCCATAATGGAATCTAGAAGTTCATCCTGTCCAAAGACAACTTTTTTGGCCTCATTTAAAACTTCACTTACTTTTTCATTTAATTCCCTACTCATAATGATTCCCTTTATCTGTTTCCCTAACAATATAGAGTATGTATTTTAAATAATGTTCTCTACTTTCAAAGGAGAAAAATGGATGATCTCCTCCTTGCACCCCCACATCAATAATTTGCAGGGTTTTTCCCTCCTTTAATGATGCTTCATAAACTGTTTTTGCTAAGTCTGAAAAGGAAATATTATGGGTACAGGACGCCGCGACGTAAAGTGCCTCAGGTGTCAAAAGCCTCATTACTTTTCGATGTAATTTTTGATAACCCGCTAAGGCCTTATTAATATTTTTTACTTCTTTAGAAAAGGCCGGTGGGTCTCCTACAACTACATCAAAAGTCTTCCCCTCGCTTATGGCCTCATCTAGATATTTAAAGACATCGGACTGCACAAAGTTTCCTCTCTCTGCAAATCCATTTTCCTCTAGATGCCTTGGAATTTCCTTATCAAATTTACCCTGATCTACAAAAGTAACATCCTTTATTCCTGCTCTGAGTAAATGTAATCCCCAAGATCCCATATAACAAAAGAGATCAAGACCTTGATCTAAGTCCATATCAAGTTCTTTTATTTTTAATTCCATTTTCTTGCGGTTTTCTCGGTGATCGTAATAATAGCCAATTTTTTGCATTAAATTTGACGGAAGAGAATAGGAAAATCCATTCTCTTTAATTTGTAAACTCTCCTTAAACTCTTCTTCAACATGTTGGGGCAGTCCCTCATTTTGTCGATAATTTAAAGAGTCGTGAAAATAAACCTTAATAGAGGGAAAGTTATCCTCAAGAATTTTTTTAATTTCTGCTCGAAAACGATCTATGCCAGCAGTATTTATTTGAATAAAGATGGCATTAACGTATTGATCGATAATGAGTCCAGGAAGATGATCTGCGCTTCCATGTACTAAGCGCATTCCTGATTGATAGTCTTTAAAAACTTTTCTATTTTTAATGGCCTTGGTTAAATTTTTTAAAATTATTTTATAGGCGATGACCGCTTCATCTTCACCTGATAATTCTTGAAAAGCTTCAACTACTCTTACAAAAGGGCCACTACTAACAAAAGGATTAATATATCCTATAAATTTTTTCTCACCTACCTTATCTGCAATTTGCACCCATTCTCCAGGAACACAGGATTTCGGAATACTACTGAAGTCTTTCTCATATAAGTCGATATTTTTTTTTAATATCGAATAAGATACTTTAGGTTTAAGAATTAGCTCTTTCACTTAGTTTACTTTGAAATTAGAAAAGTTGATTTTTGATTTAACTTGCCCCAAAACTTTGCTATCTCCTGAAAATTTATCCTTAAGAGTTTTAACCTCTGTTAATATGTCGACAACTTCTGGAAAAGCAAATTTCCCAACTTTTTTATAGGTTACTTGATAATTAGTACTGCTATTAATATTTTTTTGTATGTTTTCCATGAGTAATTCATTCAATACCCATTTCTTCCTACTCCAACTTTCTTTTTCTAAGGTCATAGTAGTTTTAGTTCGAAAACCTAAGGAAAAAGAGTCAATAATATTTAATCTTCCTTGCTTATCAAACACTAAATTAATCTTAGAAATATTTTTCTCATTAGAGGGGTCGGTGAGGGTTACATATAAAAGATTACGCTCTTTTTTAACCACGCCTCTATAATCCTTAGTTCGATTCCTAATTTTTAAAGGAATAAAAAAGTAAAGCTTGTCGGCCAAAAGCATTTTCAATTGATATCTAATCTCTCTAAAACCTTGGGGAAGGCCTACTACTTGGAGAGAAAAACCCGTCTTATTGTTCCACTGCACTTCGTAATAAATTTCATTAATATTTTCAATTATTGTTTTGGCCTTTAGACTTTCGGTTAATCCTGCAATCCTTGCCTCAAAAGTGAGTTTTTTAAGACCTAAATTTTTTGGATTATATAAATCACGATCAAAGCGATTTATCAAAAGATCTGCGTTTTGCACTGCCATCGCTGAAAAGGAAATTAGAAAAGTTAAAAATAGTAGTTTCATAGTCATTAATTATAACCTTATTATCTTTTCAGGCCAATTTTGGAGGTATTGCACCCTAATATATTTTCCCTTTTTAACAGTTACACTTCCAGATTTTCCCTTGAGACCTTTTAAATTCTTAACCTGAGTGTAAATCAATGGTATTTCGCTAAACTCATACTTTCCATAATCTCTAATAATAGATCCTATTTCAGCAAAGGGGATCGAAGGGGTATCACTGCACTTAACTACCAAATGGGGACTTTTCAATCCTTCAAGATGAAACCAGAAATCTTCTTTTGAGGCCCACTTATTTCTTAAATAATCATTGGCGTTAACATCTTTCCCAATGGCCAGTTTAAGGCCTGTCTCTGTTTTAAAATAATCTACTGCTTGAACCTTTTCTCCTTTTGATTTCTCAGATGTCGATTTTTGTGCCCAAACGGGTATTATTATTTTTTTAGTCTCAAGCTTTGGATTTACTTGTCCCTCTTCCCATTTTTTTCTTTCCTTTTCTAGACCCAGAAGACGCTGCTTTAAAATGGCCTCACCTTTTTTAAAGCCTTTTAGTTTCTGATAAACTTGATCTCTCTTTTTATATTCATTAAGAATGCGTGAAAATTTAAATTTCACTCCTTCGATTTCAATTTGGATTTTCTCTCCGATCTTAAAATCAGGGGCCTCAAGGGCCTCCCTTATTATTTTGGCCGATTGAACTCTTTTTAAATCCTTTTTGATTCGCTCTTCTTTTTTCTCAAACGACTTCTTTTTTCTTCTGGGAAAGTGACCTTTTGATAAACTCTCTATTTGGGTAGAAAAATAATCTTCAATACTATCTATTTTGGAGTCTTTTCCTTTTAACTCCATTTCTCCTCGTCCCAGAGAGTTAAAAATATCTAATACAGATTTAGAGTCAAGAACTTGATCAGTTTTTTCAAATCCCGACCATGATTTAAAAAGGCCATTATCTCCTTCAAAATTTAGAAAAAAAGAAGATCTCCCCCGCCAAAAGATAGCAAAATAATTCTCTTTTCCCTGTTTGTAGTAGGGAATCAAAAGAATTCGGTCTTTAACGTCTAGGAATATTTTTCCAACTTTTGCACCTCTTATATGTTTTCTCAAATATTCGAGATATTTATCTTTCACCCTCAATTCTGATGGAGGAACTCTTGTCGCTTGCCAAACCCCCTCAAAATGGGATCCACGGCCTAAATAAAGGTATATTGTCTCTCCGGGAAAACGAATTGTTATACAGATAAAGTGTGGAGTGCTATAAATTTTTTGTATTTGACCACTTTGAGCTCCAATTTGGTCATTGTAATCTTTAACGTTTGCACTCAATTGTCGATAGTTTTGTATCATGGCGCTTAATCTACTTGATAAAAAAAATTATAAAAACCTAGAGCTTCTCGATTGGCCTAAAATCCTAGAAAGAATAACGTCCAGAACTCACTTTGAAAAATCCAAAGACATATTAAACTCTCCTTTTAGTGCTAAAAATGGGGACGAGATTGAATTCGCATATGACTCGATGGATTATCTCTTGCGAGACCTCAACACCACCACTGATATTATTCATCTACATCTGCAGGGAATTCCTCGCAGCAAAAAGTACTTCTATTTCATCGATGCTTTAAAAAAAGGCAAGATGGCAAATATTAAAGAATTAAATTTTACCTGCCTCTTACTTGAGTCTTATCTGAATTTAAAAAGATCTTTTGGCGATTGGAATAAATATCCTGTAGATAAAATTGATCCTAATAGACAAAAAAAGTTAACCATTCAGTTCATAAAAGAGTGGAGATCTTTTGTAGAACCCTCGGGCGAAATTCATTATGAAAGGCACCCACTTCTGGCAAAAATTTATAATAAATTAAAAAAACTAGAAGGTTCTCTTCGCGATAAAATCGGCAACATTGCAACGACTCCGCTTTACTCAGATTCTCTACAATATAGCGAACATGATATTATAAATGACCGATATGTTTTGGCCGTAAGGTCTGATTCTTATAATAAAAATCATGGGCCAATTGTCGCTAAATCAAATTCCGGCCTTACCCTTTTTGTAGAACCCGTTATTTTGGTCGCCTTAGGTAATGAGCGAATGCAACTTCTAGCAGAACTAGATGAAGTATTTACTAAAATCACCCATGAGTTCAGCTTACTATTAATAGATATGCAATATGAGTTAGAAGTCATAAGGGATTTTACCATTGATCTTGATATAACTTATGCCAAGGCCTGTTACACCCGTAAAATGTCATTTAACCGGCCTAAAATTTTAAAAGATTTTGAAATGAAAATTAGAGACTTTTTCCATCCATTAATAGAAAACCCTGTGAAAAATGACTTGGATATTTTTGAAGAAAAAGATGGTGTTATTTTATCTGGACCAAATACGGGAGGTAAAACAGTAACGCTTAAAAGTATCGCTTTGGCCCACGTATTCACTCACTTTGGACTGTTTATTCCTGCTGAATATGCGGAGCTCTATCCCGTAAAAAATATTTTCTTCTTTAGTAATGATCAACAAAATCTGGCCGAAGGCCTCAGCTCCTTTTCGTCAGAAGTTAAAAACTATATCACCCTTTTAAAAGATTTATCCCCCCATGAGAAAAGTTTGATTTTTATTGATGAAATTTTTAATTCAACGTCATCAGAAGAAGGCTCGGCGCTTGGAATAGCTCTCTTAGAGGAGATTCATACACTTGGTGAATCTAAAGTTTTAATTTCTACCCATCATCAAGTTTTTAAGAGTTATTTTCATGATAAAGGAAATTATTTATCTGCTCATGTAGGGTTTAATGAAGAGACCGAAGGTCCTACATTTAAAATACTTATGGGCTCTCCTGGAAGCTCCATGGCGCTTTCAATATTTGGTAAACTCTCAGAAAAATTTGGCATGAAAGGGCATATTAAAGAAAGGGCAATGGAGCTGATTGATAATGAAAAAATCTCTTATGAAGG
>QNFX01000073.1 GCA_003650125.1 Campylobacterota bacterium | reverse complement strand
GATGGCGCTACAGTAGAAAAATTTAATCCAGGCGAAATTGTACTTTCTTTTGGGTTCCCTTTTGATCTAGGGAAAATGATTACTCCAGCACCACAGCATGATCCGTGGATGGATTAGGTAAGACCTTATGAAAAAAATCTTAATTATCCTGCTTTTTTCTTACTCTAGCATTACCCATGCCGGACTCTTAATTGAACCTTATTTAGGTTGGGATTTTGGTGTGGGAAAAACGGAGACCACTGATGTTGATTTTAACAGTTGGGATTTAGGGGGACGAGTAGGTTGGATTTTTAAGACCCTTATGGTGGGCGTTGATGCTGATTGGAAATCTATGACACCTGAGTTTGATAGCGTTGAGGGGGCAACTGTTGATGTGACAAATTTCGGTGTTTTTATCGGTGCATGGTTGCCGCTGATGTTAAATTTTAGAGTGGGCTATGTTTTTTCTAGTACCTGGGCACTGGAAAATGGAGATGAAGATAAGGGACAAGGTTTTTCAGCAGGGGTTGGGGCCAGGCTATTCTTTTTGGCCTTAAATGTAGATTATAAATATTTGACCTACGATAGTGAGTTATCCAGCAATGACATCTTACTTTCTGTAAGTGTTCCTTTTAATCTTTTTTAATTCTTCGCGCCCGAGAATTTTTAATCGATCCGGTGGGGGAGAGTCGAGGATAGGGTCTTCTTCTTTCTTGGATGATTGTTTTATCAAAAGTATTTAAAATGAAACCGGTTTCTGAGTCGACGATGGCCCGAAAACTTGAGATACGTTCCCCTTTTTCCAAATAATTGATAATAACTTCTTCTACAAAACGACCTTGATTATTTTTTATCATAATATAGGCATCATTTAATTTAACATTCACATCTACTGAAGGATTTTGGAATTTTAACAAGTATTTTGTAAGGTGGTTTTTCCACATAGGATTATATTTGTTAACAGTTTTTAGATTTTTAGGAAGTTTTTTATTACCTAGTCCCATAATTTTTCTGCCAAAAATTCTTGGAACCTTCTTCTCTTTTGAGGGAGTTGTTAAAAGAGAATAAATCTTAGGAGCATGAGGGACTATTTTATCTTTTACAGGAATTGTTTTTTTACTTATCTCTAGGTGGTCTATCTTATTATTACGAAGAATGAAATAAGCAAAAGGGCCTATAAGAGCAATTAGAAGAATTAAAAATTTATAATTTTTCATCATATCCTAATCTATAACGGTGAATTCAATATGGATAACTCTAAATGGCGCTCCACCTGAATATTGATAGTCCAAAAAGTCATCATTTTCCCAATCAGGATTTTCAAAGCAATCTCGACAATTAGTAAATCTAGCACGAAGTCGACATCTAATAGTAGTTCCAGGAGGTGTCCATTTATTAACTTCAAACATTAAAATATTGGATAAGTTAAAAATCACAGGTTCTGATCCAACTTGATAGGTTCCAGTCCACGATTTTTTAGGATCCATTTTTGAATAAACTGCTTGATTAGCACCCTTTATGGCATTGATGTAACAATTTTTAGTTTGGTCTGATCCATAAAGACATTTCGACTTATCCATTTCCTGGATCTCTCGGTATTTTTCCTGATTTACCCATGTGGTAGCAGTATCTGTTAAGTCTTGAATAAAACAAACAGGATAAATAGAATCGGTCACCTCATTTTGGTCAGGCTCTACGAGTCCATTAGTTCGAGTTATATAATTACAATCTCCTGGAGTAATTGAGGGAATGATCTCATCTGATGAATCAAATCCACCCTCGGCAACGAGTGGCCATCCATCTTCAAAAGTATTACAGGGTTTTCCCTCGCGCACATGATCCCAATCATTTGATAAAACTTGAATACCACCAATGATTGAGTTTGAATCATTATATAAATTTGGTGAAATTCCAAACAACTCACCAGGACTCACTTGTCCATTGCCATTATTGTAAGCAAGATCGGCCTGGATTTGTGGGGAAATTTGTCCGATCTGTCCGGATTGTTGAAGTGATTGAAGTGCCGATATCATATCAATACGGTTATCAAAAATGAATGCTGAGGGAGCGTTAGCATCAGGATTGAAAATTAAGTTCTCTTTTGGGAGAACGGTAGTTCTTTTTCTATTAAGAATGTTAACTTCCTTTCTAGGCCCTGAATGTCCAACGGGAGTGCCATCTTTATGCAACCAATAATTCCCATCATCGTTATAAGTATCAAAATTTAAAAGTCCATAGTTATCCATAATGTTTTCTAATAAATCCTTGGGGTAGACACTAACTGGTGGACAACGATTGGTTTGGGTATTGGAAAAAGTATCAAGCCAGAAACGACCAAAAGTTTGAGCAAATCTTCGAAAGTTTATAGGGGTAACCATGTTAAGCCATTCTCGTGAAAAGTTCTCATCTAGGTTATTCCAATATTTGTCATGTGGAGTGGGCTCTATTCCTGCGGCCAGAAGATTTCTTCCTGTGGCAGTAAGATCTCCCATCTCTGCTAAGGACTCGCTAAAGACTCCATAAACACCAGTGATGGCCTGTTCTTCAGTGTAGTAGCAAGTATTTTCCAGACTCTTGACCATTGCCACCATAAAATAAGAAATAATTTGGCCGGCATAGTGAACATCTTCTATCGGTTGGTCTGGGAAATTGGGATCGTAATCAAGAAACCTGGGGTAGGTGAGTCTGGAGTCTGGCTCTAAACTAATAGGTGGTGAAATTAGATCATCACTTTCTGTTAAAGGTCTACTGGCATTTAAAAATCGGCCAAAGGCCCATTCAAAAACATGGGTTCTTTTATTCATATAGTAACTAAACCAATCACATAGTCCCTCATTTATAGCTCCCGCTTCATCATAAAAAAGTGATCCTAGATCCACCCGTCCTGTATCTTTAAAAGGGTTTCTATAATTCATCATGAGCTGAACTAGATTGTGTCCATTTTCATGATAGATAACAGATGGGTCTTGGGCCATTTTTACTTCTTTTTCAATTGAGTCTTCTCCCAGTGAGAGGGTGAAGTTAGCAGGGTCATAAAAAGCGTTATTAGGAAAGCCCGTATTGGAAAAGAGTACTAGTGTAGTTCCCTCTCTCCAATATCTAAAATCAGAGAATAGTTCAGATGGGTAAGAACTAATACGACCAGAATTAGAATCGATGGCCAGGGAAAAATTTGATGCTAGTTCGGTGTGAAACTTTCGGACTTGTTCTTTTAAATGCCAAAAACTATTAACTTGTAAAAATTCGGTAGTATTTGGATTATAACCCCAGGTTCCGGCATTTTTGGGAAGAGGGACTTCATTTATATTATCTAAAACCCTAAAGCAATTTGTAATTCCACCATAGCATTCACCTTCTAAATATTGATTGGAAGTAATAACTTGTTGGGGACCTACTAAGAGAGAAAAATCAGCATCTGCTTCAAGGGTTAAGTTGTCAGTTTCTACAATGGGATTTTGATATAAAATTGCGGAACTATTAGCAGAAAGCATTTCTGGACTATTTATAAATTCAGATCGAGACCTTCCGCCTTCACCAGACTCTTGAGTAAAACCACAAGCATAAAGAAATATTAATATAGTAAGTGTTTTCATGGGCCTAAATATCTCGTCCGAAAATAGAACGGATTAAATCCTCAGTTGATTTTTCACCAGTCTTGTCTTTTTGTTTTTCTACTCTTGGTTTTTTATCTTGGGCATCGCAGGCACCTTGAGCATCTTCACCTACGGCAACCCATCTTTGAGCAATTGTTCTTGCGCTCTCAAATCCGGAGATGTCAGCGAGCTTTTGATCGACGACATCGTGAATGGATCCTGATTCTATATCATTTTTAGTATCTTCAATCTCTTCATTAAAGCATTTTTTAAAGCTTGCTCTATCTTTACAATTAGAAACAGCATCTGCGATTTTTGTATTTTTTAAAGAGAGGCATAAGTTTGCATCGTCTTTGTTTTTTGAAAAACGATCTTTGTTGTCGGTCCCAACACCTTCAGGCCCTGGTTCTGGTAGTTTCGCCAGTTCTCCTTTAGCAATTTCTTCTTTAAGGTTTTTAAGATCTGCAAATTGGGCCTTAAGGTTTTCTTGGTTCTTCTCTCCAACTTCTTTAAGCAACTCAGATTCTTTCCCTAAAAGAGCATCTAAATCTTTTCTAGCTTTTTCTACATTTTTAGGTGTTAGATTTTTTTCTATTTTTGCCAGTTTGTTTTTAAAGTTTTTAAATTTAAAATCATTTCCAAGCTCTGTCTTGATATCTTTAAAACGGTCCTTTACTTCATTTAATTTTATTTCTTTTTTGGTTAGCGCTTTTCCATTAAGCTCTTGGATAAGATCATTAACATTTTCACCTTTTTGATCTCTTAATAACTTTAAATTGGTCAATTGCTTGAAAAGTCTTGGAGCAATTGAAGCAGTTGGAGAGTCTAGGATATCTTCATCTTTATCTTTTTCTCCCGAGAGATATTTTAGTGCCTGTTTTTTTTCTTCAGGATTTGAAATATCTCGAAGAATTTTGATTTGTTGGAAATCTAAGACCTTATTCCAATTGTCTTTTGCAGCATCACAAAGTCGAATAAAAGCAGGAACAGGAGACTCAACAGTGCCTATCTGTGCTTGGTTTTGTGCTTCAGCACAAAGCTTTTCATATTCACCAAGACTGTCGATTATTGTTGAATCTAAGAAGGAGGCAACCTTAATAGCATCATCATAGAGTTTAGCAGGAGAGTTTGATCCTTCACAACCTGCTAAGGGATTTGTTCGCTTAAGGCGGTTATATTTTAAACAAAACTCACCCTTTTTTGAGGCGGCCTCTCCTTGTTCTTCGGCCTGCTTTTTTGCCATTTCAGAATAACTTTTCTGAAAATCGGCCATGGCCTCATCACATTGATCAGATATTTCTTGTAATTTATTTCTTGCATCATTTATACTTTCGGCCTGTCTATTGAGATAATCACCAGCTTCTTCTAAGGCCTTATTTGCTTGATCTTCAAAGGCCATTTTTAACTTTGTTAGTTGCTCCGGAAAGGAATTTAAAAAGGTCATCGATCCACCCCCACGAAGCTTCACTCCAAAGGACGAATCAATAGGGGCGGGGAGGGGAATAACTAAATCTGCTGGGGCCTGAAAGGCCGCCCCGGGAAATACCGCTTTCAGGGCATTTACATCATTTCCAATTTGAGCATTTAATTGTTTTAATTGCGCCTCTTGTGAGAGCACCAATTCCTCAATCTTTTTATTATAGATATTGGCATTGATCTTAATTTTATTAGTTCTATCTTTAATTAAAACATCGGCCTGAATAAAGCAGTTTTGAGTTCTCTCTGCACATATGTTTCCATTTTTTAAACAAAAATCAGGACTACCTGGACTCATAGTCTCTGGAGTACAACTTCCTTCTTTATAAACAGAACCGCTACAATTAAGTAATTTGTCTTTAATGGCGGCAACGGTATCTGAGACATAAGTTGATTCCATTAAGTTTAGTTCATTAATCGATCGTTGAGCATTTTCTACTTTTTGTTTGTAAGAAATCCCGCCGGGGTTATCTTTAGTTAGAGGCCCTCCAGCTGCATATTGTTTGTCACAGGCCTGTAGAGTACTTATGAAATATTCAGATATGCTTTGTTTGGTTGCCGTACCCGAAGTATTTTTATAAAAAATTTCATATTCGCCGCGACCAAATTTCTTATCAAGGTTTTTGATCCTTTGGATCTTTTCATCAACGAAATCTGAGCTATTTAAAATGGCCTTAAGGTTTCCCCTATAGGTATCTACGGCAAATCCACTCTTGCCAAAACTTTTGTGTCTAATATTTTTCATCAGATTGTCTATTGAAAGTCCTAGCCGTTGAACTTTTTCATTTCCGCCAAGGACACAGTTGTCGATATAACTCTTTTTGAAAAATACCGTTGCTCCTTTGGCAAATTCCCCGAATTGGGCATTAAAATTTTGATCAAAAGATGGGGGAGTATAACCAACTTTTGCTAAATCCTTGATAATTCGGGCACGACGTATATCAGTTGCTTTTTGTCTTTCGGCCAATACTTGTTGAATCCCTCCAAACTGAGTAAGCCCTCCTCTAAACCATTTAGATTGGGTTGCTCCCCCAGCAAAAAAGGTATCAACTCCCACATCATTCATATCGGATTGAATTCGCTCCCCAAGATCATCAATCTCTTTTTGGAAAACAATTCGATTGGTTAAAAAGTTTTGCGCCGCAGGTCTTATCCCATTGTTATCCATTGAGGATTTTATTCCTCTTAGGCCTCCAGCAGGATTTGTTAGAGCATCAGATGGAATAATTCCCCTACATCCAGGAAAGTATGAGGTGAAATCCTTTCCTGCTTCATCAAGATCTTTTCCACCGCCATTAATCTCATTGTAAGAGGTTTCCATGTTCTCTCTTATCGTCATTATCTCTTCAGCAAAAAATTGTTGGTTCTTTTTGATCTGGTCAATAAGACCTTGAATATAATTTGATTTACCTTGTAGGTCTTGTGTTAACTTTTTTATGGACTGTTCAATACACTGAAGGCCAACAGGAGCACCGGCCGAAGGAGTTGCTGAAGAATATTGATCGTAAAAGCTTTCATATTGAGAAACCATTTGTTTCACATTTTGCGCCATCATTAGAGAATTGGGATCAGACAAATTTTGGCACATTTGTGCTTGGATATTTGGTTCAGCAGGTATTGGACAATTAGGAAACATAGGAATGGCCGAGGGGGCCACAGGTTGTGGGCCCATTTGACCGACCATTTTCTGTTGCATTAATGCTTGAGCATATTCCATATTAACTTGGTGGTTGGCATCAATACCTTGTTCAGCAATTCCACTCACCATATCGATAATGCCGGTTATGGCCTCTCCAGCACCTCCTGTCTGGGCATTTGAGGTAATCCATAAGGCCGGCATGGCCAGTAAAAGACCTATTAAATAATTTTTATAGCGCTTTTTCATCCACAACCTATTTTTAGATACTTCCCTTTCGGAAAAAAATGTTTTTGGCCTAAATAAGTTGGGGGATTAAAGGTTTGAAAATTATATGATTAAATGAATACTAGGAGATAGAACTAATGATTGATAAAATAAGTCGGACAAGCGGAAGATTCATGGCCTTTTTCTTAGATATGGCCATTGCCTTAAATTTATATAGCGTAGGTCATTCCCTTGGCCTTTTTCATGCCCCACTGGAGCGCCTTTCAACTTTCTTTATCGGAGTATATGTACCTTTTGGCGATTTCTTTCCTTTTTTAATAATGATTTTAGGTACTACTTGGTTATTTCGCTTAATAACTACTTTATATTTTGGAGTATCTCTGTCGCAAATGTTTATGGGGATAAAGTCTAACGGCTCTTTTCATGGTAACCGCTTTAAAGGGGCACTGCGAACTCTAGCAGAAATTCCCTCCATTATTTTATTTCCTCTTTTAGATTTACCCCTTGTTCTTAATAAGAGAACTTTTAAAGAATTTATTTCAGGTTCAAAGCTAGAGCAAAAAAAGGGCGTTTTAGTTCGTTCTATGGCCTTTCTACCTTCTTTTATTATCCTTGTTTCATTGGCCTCCTTCTGGGAAATTCCTTTTTCCCCTTCGATAGAAACTAAATTTGGTTTGATAAGTCCTGAACCAAATCTTGATTCCAAGTTGAAAACCAAAAGATATGTCTCCAATAATTGGAGTTTTGAAACTAGGAGCTTTTTAAATGAAAATAAATATCTTTTAATCCCTTCCTATCAAATTAAAAAGAAAGGAAATAAAAATCGCTTTATTCCAGAGCTAGTTATCTATGATAAAAAGGGAAAACAAGTTGCTTCTATGCGTCCGCAAAGAAAAGTTCCTTTAATGCAAATGATGTCTGAGGTTAAAAAATATAATCCCTTATTTACAATTTTCTACCCTCAGATAGGGAAAGAATTATCCTCAGGAAAAAGATATTCAAAAGTTGATTATTCGTTTAAAAATCAAAAATATTATGGGTTCGGCCCCGGTCTTAAAGAGGAAATTATTCTTTACGTTCAAAATGCTCTAGAGCTCTACCCGAAACGTCCACTAACTTATGTCTTAAGTAATGGACCTTTTTTCAAAAGCTCGCTTACTTTTAGAAAAGAAATTCTAAATCATTTTGATATCTGGGTTAAGCAAGTAAAGATGAAAAGGTTGGGCGATATGACCTTTCTTGTAGGAAGTACTCCAAGAGACAAAAATATCTTTGGACAAAAAGGAGTTTCTGAATCCTTTATTGGTCTTGGTACGGGAAAGGGACAAAACATTCATTTTAATTGGCCAAATAGTACTAGTTTTAAAAAAGAATTTCTAACTTCATTTTTTTCTTACGCGAAATGGTATGTAGAATTTAATAATATTTTTGAATTCCCTAGGGAGATTTCAGCATTTTCTCCATTTACCATTTTAGATTATTACGTCAATGACGAGACAAACCTTTCACAAAAAGAACTTCTACAAAGTTATGTAATTAAATCTTTTTCTACCTTGACGAAAGAGGCGCTTTTGCTTGAAGATCATCTTTACCAGGATGTACTTGTGGAGGCGATGGATCGCCTCATTTATGTTGCGAGGTTGAAAAATAATATTGAAAATAATTATTTTCCTGCGAGTTTTTTAAATGAATTAAAAGGTCTTAAATATTCTCTTGAAGTGAACAACCTTGCAGCAAATTAAAAATGGATAATCTTACCGCTATCATTTATGGAATAATTCAAGGGATGATGGAGTTTCTCCCGGTAAGTTCTAGTGGCCATTTGGCACTCATTCCCCATGTTATGAAACTTAAAGACCCCGGTGTTTTTTTTGATCTCACGATGCATCTAGGCACGGGGTTTTCCGTATTAGTCTATTTTAGAAAAGAGATTGGGCAGATTTTAAAAGACTTTTTTTATTTTAGTATTTTTAAATGGGATAAACTCTCAGCTAAAAATTTTTTAATGAAAAATATGCTTATTTCAACTATTGCCACATTTTTTATGGTGCTTTTTCTTAAGCGTGTTGATTTTGAATGGCTTCGGTCTCCCAAAGTTATCGGGCTAAATCTTTTATTTTTTGGCATCGTAATGTATTTAGCAGATAAATTTGGTCGAAACTTAAATATGGAGCAAGGATCTCATCGAATGGAGAAATCCTTGGAAAAAGAAAAATCCTTTTGGATCGGCATTTTTCAGGCCATCGCCATTTTTCCAGGAGTCTCGCGGGCCGGTGCTACCCTTACAATTTCTAGGTTTATGGGACTCTCAAGAGTTGAGGCATCAAACTATACTTTCATGCTCTCTCTACCCATTATTTTTGGTGGATTTATCATCAAGCTTAGAGAGTTACCAAGTAATAATAATGTTGATTGGGTGGCAGCTATCATTGGAGGGGTTGTAGGATTTGTTGTAGGACTTCTCACCATCAAGTTTTTTCTTCAGTTTATTCAACGAATGGGACTCGGATATTTCGCTCTATATCGAGCGCTCCTCGCAGGACTGTTGTTTTTTTATTTTTAGTAAGAATATAATTTCATATACAGGGGCATGATTCTGGCACCTGTTATTTTTAAGTTTAGTTCCACTGGTTGTTGTCTCATCTCCCACATCAAAGTATGAAAGGTGAAACGATTTGTAATCATTTGTTCGCCAAAATCGGCAAAGGCCTTGGCAAATTTCTTTGAATTTCCTTTTTTTGCGTACCACTTATTCATTTGAATTAGATATTTAAATGCCTTTTTTAAGGCATTTTTTGTTTCATTTCTAATAATCCTATTACAATGGGATTTTATTTTTGCTGTACAAAATTCCTTTCTAGCATCTTTTACATTTCTAAAATAATTATTAACGGCAATTTCACCAAGTGTCGCATAATAATTCTTTGGTTTAATCTTTCTATTTCCAAAATCAATGTCTTTAACGGTTCTGGCCATTTTCAACAGTACTTTTAAGGCCTTATCGGTGAAGGTAGTATTAAATTCTATTTTTACATAATCTTTGTATTCTTTAGGGAGCTTGAAGTTAATCTCTTTGTTATAGCCAAACTTTTTGACGATTTTTCTAAGTTCCTTATTAAACTTTTTCGCTTCTACGTTATTTCTTTCATAGGAATAATTGTAAGTGGCAAATAATCGTTGGATGATTTCTTCATTTATTCCTTTAAACATAGTTACTTTTTGGATTCCACCGGCAAATAGGCTAATACGATCATGGGCCTTACTGGCATATCCTCTTGACTTAATTTCTTTATTGTAGACACCTCGGTGCTCTTCAATCGCCATTTTTTCATTTAACATTCGCGAATTAGAGAGGGTGTAAGATGATCCTTTTTTATAGTTTACATTGTAAATAAAGGGGATGGAGGCACTTCTTACT
>QNFX01000072.1 GCA_003650125.1 Campylobacterota bacterium | reverse complement strand
TATCGATTAGAAGATGGAATGATCTTAAAAAGATTTAAATCATTTTGTCGTAATCTCTTTGATGATTTTCCTGAAGGAAATCTACTTCGTTCTAAATTTTTAAGAGCTAAAACTCTGAATGAATTTTTTAATCATTTGCAGGATTTATAACTCTACTTCGAAGAAATAGCACAATCTCGGCCATCACCAGTCCTAAGAAAGGATATAAGGCCTTATTAAGATTAGTGACGACCACCATCGCTTCACCTATAAAAAAGGGTGCCGAATGTCTCAGGGCCCATTCTACTTTGGAATTGGCCGCTACTTTAATGCTTCTAAACAAAGTATCTAAAATATAAATAAAGCGTAAAATTGAAAAACGATATTTTTTGCTAGTGATTCTTTCAATCATTCCCGGGGCATTCAAAGTTATAGGCCAGAGATAAGAAAAAAAGAATAACACTCCCCCAAAAAGGGAGAGATTCATTATTTTGAAAATGAAAAGAAAAAGAATCAGTGGGGTTAAAACCCAAAGGTAGTATTTAACTAAATCTTTTTTAAGATCTATTTGGCCACCCCTATAGCGCGGGTTTCGCGAAGAACAGTAATTTTAATCGTTCCAGGATAAGACATCTCTGCTTCAATTTTTTTAGCGATATCTCTTGAGAGCATTACTGTTTGTTCGTCATTAACTTTATCGTTTTCCACAAACACTCGAACTTCTCGTCCACCAGATATAGCATAAGACCCGGTAACACCTTCAAAGCTGTTAACAATTTCTTCAATATCAGTTAGACGGGAAACATAAGACTCAGTCATTGCTTTTCTGGCACCAGGCCTGGCACCAGATAGTGCATCAGATGCTGCCACTAAATGGGCCAACACTGTCTCCGGTTTTTCATCATCATGGTGAGCTCTAATAGCATGTACAATTTCTGGTGATTCACCATATTTCTTAGCAAAATCAGCTCCGACTACCGCGTGAGACCCTTCTGCTGAGGCATCAATAACTTTTCCAATATCATGTAAAAGAGCGGCCCTTCTCGCCTGCTTAACATTTAATCCCATCTCTTGGGCCATGGCCCCACAGATGAAGGCCGCTTCAAGGGCATGTTGATATTGGTTTTGAGTATAGGAGGTTCTCCAATTAAGAGCACCGACTAATTTTAAAACTTCTGGGTGAATTCCATGAACACCAATTTCCATCTGTGCTTTTTGCCCCAGATCTAGAAGTTGTTTATCCAATTCGCTTTTTGATTTATCGTGGAATTCCTCAATTTTTGCAGGATGGATTCTCCCATCAGCAATTAGTTTTTCCAGGGTTCTTCTAGCAATTTCTCTCCTTACAACATTAAAAGAAGAGACCACTACTACTTCTGGGGTGTCATCAATTATCAGATCAACACCACAAATTCCTTCAAAGGCCCTGATATTTCTTCCGTCCCTTCCAATCAGTCTTCCTTTAACATCATCTGATGGAAGGTTCACTGAAGAGATGGCCTTTTCTGCTATATACTCACCAGCAAATCGTTGAATAGATAGACCTATAATTCTTTTGGAAAGTTTCTCTGCATCTTCTTTGGTTTCTTCTTCAAGTCGTCTGAGCTCTTGAGCGAATTCGACCTTGGCCTCTTCTTCCATTATTTGTTTCAAGGAATTCTTGGCCTCTTCTTGAGTCATGGAGGCAACTTTAGACATCTGCTCAGACACTTCTGATTGCTTTACTTTATATCTTTCAATTTCTTTAAGGACATTATCCTTTACAAGTTTTAAGTCTTCTTCTTTAGAATTTAGTCTTTGAATCTCACGATTTTTATCTTCGATTTTTTGATCTAAAGTAGTCTCTTTTTTAACCAGTCCCTTTTCCAGACCTTTAATATCATTTTGTCTTTTATTAATTTCTTTTTCCGCAATTTCTCGGTGCTCTTTAGCAATCTCTTTGGCCTCTTTGCGAGCATGATATTTAATCTCCGAGGCCTCTTTTTTGGCCCTTCGAATCACCTCGTCAGCGACTTCTTTATTTTTTTTCTGTAAGGCCTTTGCCCTTATCCCCATAATAACAAGTACTAATCCGGCACCTGCAACAAGCGATATAATTACGGGCAATAGTAAATTCGTTTCCATTCGTGTCTCCTAAAACGAAAAAACTATTCCATCTTCAAAATCCGTTTCTCGGTCACCACATAATCCATAGCTTGGTCATGCGGTTCTAATGGAATATTTTCAAATATCTGAAAATCAAAACATATGCCGATTTTAATTCCCTTAAAATTGGCCAAATACTTATCAAAAAATCCTTTACCTCTTCCTAATCTATTTCCTTTATCATCAAAGGCACGACCAGGAATTAAAAGCACATCAGGAGTAACCTCTGGGTTTCCTTCAGGTGGTGCTTTGAATGAAATACCATTTTCACTCCAATCTTTTAATTCATCCAGCGAAGAGCGGATAAATCTCATGGAGTCAGACTCAATGCGAGGAAAAGCAAGTTCAGCTCTATTAACATCCCAGTTAATAAACCATAGCGCCTCATCCTCAAGAGGATAGTAGGCCCCTGTAACTTTCCCTTCCTTAAAACTGGCCACGAACTTAAGTAATTGGGCCGATAGTTCTTCACTTTTTTTAAGTAAGGTCTCTTTTGTAATCTGAGAGAACATATTTTTAATATGCTTTCTCATCTCCATTTTTGATGGAGACATAAGTAAACCTCGCAAATTTTAAAAGAACAAAAGACTATGAGATGGTAGGTGCAACCTCTTCAAAATATTGTAAGGCATCGCTGGCAGAGGCCTGCAGCTTATCAATATTTTCTTTGAAATCATTTTTTAAATCAAAATTCTCTTTGGCCAGCTTAAGAGCAAGTAAAACAGCTATTTGTCCTGAATCTAAATTCGGAGAATTTCTCTTTATTATATTAGCTTCCTTTCGCACATAATCTAGGATTTGCTCAGGAGCTACATCACTTCCATCGGCACTAGGCCGAAAAGTAACGGTGTAACCTAACACATCAAAATCTATTTTTCCTTCATTGGTCTTCATTCTGTCCCTAGATTACGCTTAAACTGATGCTCTCGTCAATAATCTAAGAGTGCCTTTAAATAGTCATCAGTAACAAATGGGTTTAAATCATCTACAGACTCACCCACTCCAATATAAGTAATAGGAACATTTAAGCTCTGCACAATGGGGATTGCCGCTCCGGCCTTAGAGGAACCATCACATTTAGTGAAGATTAGCCCTGTCAGGTCCAATGCTTTATTGAACTCCTCAGCTTGACGTATTGCGTTCTGGCCAGTGACAGCATCAATGACCAAGAGAACTTGCCAAGGGGCATCTGGATCTAATTTTTTTAAAACATCTTTAGATTTTTTAAGCTCCTCCATGAGGTTGCTTTTATTGTGCATCCTCCCAGCAGTATCAAGAATACAATAATCTGCCTTTTCTGAGATGGCCTTTTCTAAGGCCTGGTATCCTACACCACTTGGACTAGAACCTTCTTTAGCTCGGATCATCTCCGCGCCGGCCCTCTCACACCAAACTTCTAATTGATCAACAGCTGCGGCCCGAAAGGTATCTCCAGCACCGACTACGACTTTGGCCCCTTGAGAGGTAAATTTAGTGGCCAATTTGCCAATGGTAGTGGTTTTTCCAACTCCATTAACTCCCACCACCATTATTACCTTGGGTTTTCCACTAGCGTTAGGTGAGAAATTTACCAAAGAGGGGTCAATATCTTTTTGAATATCCACAATTTTGTCTTTTAAGAATTTGAAAAGAAAATCCTTAAAATCCTCTGCTTCATTATTTCTAGAGCTTAAGGCCTCCATAAGTTCATGAACCATTTTAGGGCCAAGATCAGAGGAGTATAAAATCTCTTCCATCTCTTCCATTTGCTCATCGGAAATCTTATTTCCAGTTAAGAGAGCAGCAAGTTTTCCCCAAACTTCCTGCCGTGATTTGGAAAGTCCGAGCCCCAGCCTTTCTGACCAAGAAGGTCCTTTGGGAGGTTCAACAATTTTTTCTTCAGTTACTTCTTCTTTAACAACTTTTTTTTCTTTTTTGGTTAGTAAAAAAGTCAATCCCGTAAGCAGAACAAATAAAATTGCCAAGACTCCATAGACATCGCCAATATTTGGTTCTGCGAGACCTAGGTTTTTGAGATAAATAATTAAGCTTTCCATGTAGATGATCCTTTCAAAACTTGTTGGGCACAGATAACACCGTTTGGCATAGTTGGAAAGGAAACTCTTGGTTTTGCTTTGCAATGAAAAGTTACTGAGGTATTAAATTTCACTATGAAAGAGAAGCATCTCGCAAGAATCTATTTATTAGAGGCCATTAGGGAATTTTTTAAAAAGAGAAATTTTCTTGATGTACTCACTCCTCCCGCTGTCCAAAACCCTGGGATGGAAGCGCATATCCACCCATTCGCCTTGTGGAAAACTAGAGAAAATAAACTTGATAACCTCTATCTTCATACATCCCCTGAATTTTGTATGAAGGAGCTTTTATCTTTAGGCCTTGAAAATATTTTTACCCTCTCCTATGTTTTTAGAGATGAACCAAACTCACCAATTCATCGACCACAATTTATGATGTTGGAATGGTATCGAAAAAATGCCAACTACCTACAAATAATGGATGACTGCCAAAAGCTTTTTAATTTTTGCGCAGATTATCTGGATAAGAAAGGAATCTCTACTGCAAAAGCTATTAAAATAAAAAAATATACTATTCAAAATATTTTTAAAGAATTTCTTGATCTCGATATCTTAGATTTCCTGGAAGCTAAAAAACTTAGGGCGCTAATTAAAGATAAGTTTGCTGATGTCCCTCTTCCTAAAAGTGAACTGGAATGGGATGACCTCTACTTTTTATTATTTTTAAATGAAATTGAACCTAAATTATCAGGCGACTCTCCGTGGCTTTTATATGAATTTCCTCACCATCTCAGCGCTTACTCGACAATAAAAAAAGAAGATCCCAGAGTTTGTGAGAGATTTGAAATTTATTGGAACTCACTTGAGCTTTGTAATTGCTTTAATGAACTCACTGATCCCATAGAACAAAAAGACCGAATATTAAAGCAAGCTGAACTCAAAAAAGAGCTCTATGGTTATTCGCTTCCCACTCCATCGAAGTTTTTAGATGTTATGAATCAAGGTCTTCCTGCTTCTTCAGGAATTGCCATGGGAGTTGAAAGGCTGCTTAGTGCAATAACGGGAATATCTGATCCATTTTGGGATTAACTATTTAAAAGATTTATCAATCTATTTAACTTTAATAAAATCTCAGACTTTAACATCTGGATCGGAACCCCTTTGGCCCATCTTCTTTGAAATTCAATAGATTTATTTTTTCTTATCTTAAATTTCCAAATCCGAGGATATTTGGTTGCCAGATCAACGGAGAAAATAGCATACCAATCATAAACTTCATCCAGATTCATTGAAAGAGCATCAATAATTTCAAGCGATTTGTCTGTCAGCTCTCTTTTTAAATAATAAAAATTTATTCTCTCCAAGGTTTCTCTGGCCAACTCATTGCCCATATATTTTTTTGAATAATAGGAGGCGAAATCGATAGTACTATCAGTTAGGGGGATATTTCTTTTCTCTAATTTATAATAATTGGAATCTAAAACCAGGGCCCGATATAACCCTTCCCTAGTTCCTCCCTGTCCCAAGGCATTGGACCATTTTTTTAAATCTGAATTACCTACCTTTATTCCCCGAACCTCTTTATAGGCCTCCTGAATAAATTGAATATTTAGTTTATGCATTTTACTTTTAGGTATAACACCCAAATTTATTTGTTCCTCTCCTTTAAATCCGCCAAGGGTTTTAGCATCTCGGATATAGTCGGGAATCTTAGGTAGTTTTATTTCTCTTTTTTTAACCGGTGCAACCCCGATGAGAGAAATAGTTAAATCCTCACCGATTATTTCATTTAAATGAGGTCTTAACTTCTCATTTAGTTTCGTATTGCAACCGGATAAAATAATTAGTGTTATAAATAATGATATCTTTGTCATAATTCTAGTGGGCCCTATTTTTAATTCTATAAAAAGTATTATTAGAAATTCTAAGTTCATTCATCGTTTTTCGAACCTTACCATCATTTTTTACCAAAAAATATTTAAAGGCCTGATCTTCAAAATTTTCTACTACCATATTTAATCCTACATCACTTATTAAATCCTTAACGGCATCATTCGATAAAAAACTAATTTGATTTTGTTTTTCCTTAAAAAATTTCTGTATCTTTTCCGGTAGGTCCTTCTCTGCTACGACTCCTCCATCCGTTGAGCCTATTAATCTAATCAAGTTTTTCAATTCTCTGACATTTCCAGGCCAATTATATTTTTTAAGCAAATGCATTGTCTCTGGAGTAATTATAATCTTTCTTGGCAATTTTTTTAAAAACTCATTAAAAAGCAAGGGGATATCATAGGGCCTTTCTTTTAACGGTTTTATGTTTAATACAAACCCCTCCAATCTATAATAGAGATCACTCCTAAATGATTTATGATCTAAAATGTCATCACACGTTGCTGAGATTAATTGAAAATTAGATTTTTCACTTTTTCCCGCTCCTACAGGATAAAAAGATTTCTCTTCCAAGGCCTTAAGAAGTTTTTTCTGCATAGTTAAAGGCATAGTGCCAATTTCATCAATAAACAAGGTACCTCTATCTGCCAGTGATAAAAGGCCTAATTTATCAGTAATCGCTCCAGTAAAAGATCCCTTTTTATGGCCAAATAATTCAGATTCAATCAAAGAATCTGAAAATTCTGAACAATTGAAAGGAATAAATGGTTTATCTTTTCCTAAAAGATATTCATGAATCATTCTGGCCAGATGAGTTTTTCCCACTCCGGTTGGGCCCTTTAAAAGGATCGGCCCTGGATCTATAAATAGCTGATTAATCTTTCTAAGTTTTTTCCAAAATGAGGTATCTCTAGTCACGTAATTAAACTTGGAAAAAATAAACTCTTTAGAAAAATATTTTCCCCAGAAATATTTTAAATACTCTGGTTTAAGTGGTGGAGTAAAAATATCATGGCATCCAAGTAAATAACATTTTTCGATGTTCTCCATACTTAACTGATCTCCTAAAATCATTACAAATATATTTCTGACCTTAAAAAACTCTAAGCTCTCCCATAAAATTTCATCGATATTTTCCAGCTCAATGATAACTAGATCTATTGGTTTTACATTTTGAATCTTTTTATAACTAGCTAGGTGTTGAACAAAACTCACTTCTCCTAATTTTTTTAATAAATTCAAAGAAGGTCTTGAAACCAGGCCGTCTGATAAATAAGCAATCCTCATTGATTCTCCATTTTTTTCATTAATAAAAAATATTTGAGTGTTTTAGTCATGGTTTTTTTCACGTGAAAGACAAACTAGCTCGGTAGGTTATAGGGAGAAATATATTCCCCTCCAAGGGATTAGGTAGAGCAAATAAATAAAAAAAGGTTAGAGGTCGATATTTTCTTTATGAAACTATATAAAATCCTAATCTTAGTACTTACTTCAACGATACTAACCGCTTGTATCCCGGATACTTTTACAAAGTGGAAGGTTGAAGATCCAACTTCCTCAGAAGAGGGAGCAAAAGATCCAGATATTCCGGGAACTCTTCCTCCGGATGTATCGATACCTCCTGTAAATATCGCCTATACTCCTCCGAGTTATCCTCAAGGAAGTCCTGAGGCCTCCTACTTTTTTGATCAAACATCTCAGATAAGCTCCGGAGAGCTTCCAGAACCACTCGTCGCTATTGCTCTTGATGGTGGAGAAATCAAAGAAGGAGATATGTCCTTTTTTGTCTTTCAAGTTAAAACCAAAGATGGGATTATTATAACGGGTGAAAAATCGCTACCTCAAGGAATGGACTTAAACCCCTTGACTGGTGAAATTACAGGTTTTGCCCAGGCCTTTACTGATGGAAAATTCTATACCATTCAAGGGGATCATATCGGTGGAACTTCTGTTAGTACCACGATCCAAATAACTATCTCTACCAAACCGGAGTCTCTTTATTATCCTCAGGTAAATGGACTCAGTCTGGTTTTAAATGTAGATAAACCAGAAAATTTCCAAGTAGGAAATGCGATCACGAGTAACCGAAATGCTCAAGGGGTTGTAAATTATGTAGATAATGAGAAAAAAACCCTTCATATTCAGGTTGCTAGTTGTTCTCTATCTGTTGCTAGTTGCCCTATTTTTGCCAAAGACGATCTAATTGATGATACGACAGGATTTTTTAGAGAAGAGGCAAAAATCATTGAAGAAGTGACCTACGCCTATCAAAATACCATTTCCATAAGCACAATGATTCCGGTAATAATTCCTGGAATTGATGGCCAAAGATCTGAGTTTTCTATCTCTCCAGATATTAGAGATTGGGGAATTGACTTTGACAGAGATACAGGTGAAATTTCAGGTGTCCCAGAAACCGGAGCTTGCTCTAACTCAGCTTTAAAAACAGTTAATGAATGTGTTTCTCCTGCTACATGGACATCAACTGGTGTTGTTAACCTTCCTAAAACACTCTTTACCGTAACAGTAAAAAATATAAATGGGCAGACTTCCAATGTCGATTTATATTTATCTAGTTTAGATGTAGTTACACCTCAGGCGATCAATTCCATATCCTATAACTACCTCAAAGATTATAGAGTCGTTTTAAATGTTGCAGATCTCCGTCCTTTCCAGAAAGACTCAAGCCTAACTAACCAAACGGAAACGGCCGGAACTATTATCGGAATTAATGAAGTTGAAGAAAAAGAAGAAGAAACGGAAGAAGAAGATGTCTCTGGCTCCCTACTAGTGAAAATCAAAGATGGTAGTAAGCTAAAATTTAAGATTGATCAAAACATTGATGATAGCGACCCCTTTATTGTTCCTTTGACTACGATTAAAAGTGAGCCTGAACTAGTATTTCTCTTAAATAAAGCAACAAATATTCCTGTGACCATTGAACCCTTACTTACTTCAGATGAAGAAAAAGCTCTCAACTGGAAATCAGACCCTGAACTTCCGCATCTTTGTAATAGTATTCGAAATGAAGGAACCGTTTTTTACCCTGAAGAAAATTTTAGCGATTGTCTCGATAACAATAAAATATGTGCTGATGGATCAGGGGATACAGAACCAACCTGTACTGGAGGTCAGTGGATTACAGATGGGACTTTCAACTCTACACAAGAGCTATATTTCAATCGTAAAGCAGGAACATTTGGGGCGAAAAATCCTACTAAGGCATTTCAACCGCAAAAGTTTGTAGTTACGGTGACCTCTTTAGATGGGTCTGAAACAAAAACTGAAATTACTTTTGGCTTTCAATCATCTCCGGAGAATCTCTCTTATAGTAATCAAGCAATACTTGCAGTTGATAAATACGATAAATTTAATGTAAATGACTTTATTTCAACCCCCAAGGGAGCATCGGGAATCATTAAGGGAAAAGTAGATTCTCATGATGGTGAAAAGTTACTCATCGTAAAGGTACTGGCAGGAGAATTTGAAAAGAACTCAGATATCGACAACTTAAAAGTATTCACTTATCAAAAGGCAAATATTAACGAAATAAAATACGGACAACTCGGTATCGCCATTAGTGGCCCTGTCACAGACTTTGCAGTGGGAGAAGAAATCTCTGATACTACTAATAGAGTTACTGGTATCGTTCAATACCGCCAATCTATTCCAATACCTATACTATGGGTGCGCATGATTAAATTAGATGAAGGCAGTAATATTAATGAAACCTTTATAACCACTGATACCATAAAAACAGCAAGTGTAATAGGAGTGTTTGGTGATGTTTTAAATGTTCGCCACCTTGGTTCGACCAATTTTGCAGCAGGGATGGATGTAGCGGCAAGTCCTACAGCTGGATTTGGAATGGTTAACTCCGCTGAAAGTGCTCCCCCATCTGTAATTTTATCACAGGCCTCAGGAAATTTTTCTCTAGGTTCTGATCTTTATAGAATGAATCCCTCAAACACAAGCGTTGTCGGTCAAGAATCCTCTGCTATTGAAGAAGTGGGACAAGTACAAACTTTTTATATTGATCGTGGTAACCAATTATCTATTCAACCAGTACTAGATTCACCGGAAGATAATGGTATCACCTTTTCTATCACTCCTTCTCTTCCAACAGGGTTAACTCTAGATGAATCAACTGGAAAGATATCAATAACAGAAGGCTCTAAAGGACCTGTTGCTTCCAACTTACTATACTACACCATTGTGGCCAAAAACTTACTAGGAGATACCTCCACTAAATTTGGTCTAAAGGTAAGAGAGGTATTTTCTATTCAGGACATAACAGGTCTAGGAGATGATACCGATGCTGAAGGTGGAGCAATGGAACCAAATCTCACTTCAGTGTTACACAAATCTGGAGAGGGACATAACAATGCTCCTTGCCGGATTACAGAAGATCAAATTTATGCCACAGACAGCGATGCC
>QNFX01000071.1 GCA_003650125.1 Campylobacterota bacterium | reverse complement strand
ATAGTACTTCAAAGAAGACCTTGATTGTTCAAAATAATTATAGGCCCGATCCATCGAAGCGAATACAGGAGAGATAATAATTAAAGCAGCAATTAATAAATACTTCATAAATTTTTCCTAAAACCGGTAACCCATTGAGAACTGCGCGTCCCATGTACCATTGTATTCATTTGTACTATTTTCTTGATCAAGGCCACTGGCAAAATAATGTATACTGGTTATATCTAGCCGGAGATGCCATTTAGTCCAAATATAAAATTGCCAGGCCAGATCTAATGTAAGTCCGACATGATTTTCTGCGGTTAATTGAGGGTTTAAAATATTTATATCAAAATTTTCTTGGTTATTTTCTTCTTGAATAGAAACAATCCCTAGACCAATCATCCAATCGCTATAAACAACTCCGTTAAAAAGATTTACTTTGGAATAAAATGGCGACCATAAAACTTGCAGTCCACCATAGCTCTTAGTCATTCTGGTAAAAGGGATACTTCCTCCTATACCCTGGGAAGGAAGACCTCTAACTGCCGTGGCATTAGCATTTTCACTACTTCCAACATAAGAGTACAACGCCTCAACTCCCCATTCTTCCCAAAAGAAATACCCACCTCTAAGAGATAAGTTCGGCCCATTCCAAAAAGGTTCGGAAAAAGTATAACCGGCCCCGACATTTGCATATAAATGTCCCTCTTTTCTAAATTTTCTATTTTGTAGAACATAAACTTCCTTATCCGGGTCCAGCCAATCAAAGCTATAAGTGGAGCCTTCAGAAGAAAAAAGTTTTGGAGAAAATGAAATAAAAAGGGCCAGAAGAATTACTGAAAATCTGATCATATTAGCTTCCTGCTTTTAGTGCACACCCATTCCATGGGTATCTATTAAATCTCTGGGTTTATTTTATCATACGAGGGCCGGCCGGGGGTAGAGGGATAACACATATTCCTGAATCTACAGGTAGGACAATGATCCACATTTACTTGAGAAAGATTGTTTAGTTTTTCCCAGGTAGAAAAAAGTGAAGTTTTTAACTGTTCATAGTCTAGTGTTTTTGTCAGAATCTTCTGCTCATCGAGATAATAAAGTTCTAAATCTATCTCCCGAGTTTTATCAAATAGGTTTAAATAATAAGCGGCATAAGCATAACAGGAAAGCTGGAACCAGTAGGAATCACTGGACTTACCTGTTTTAAAATCAATAATTTTAAAATTAATATCTGATGATTTTGGAATCACCATGAGGTCAGGAATACCCGAGCACATAAATCCGAAAAGGGGGAATTTAATTTGTTTTTCTGAGATCAACTCGGCCTTATTTTTTAAGGGGGCCAAGGAATCTTTGGCAAAATCAACTGCCGCTTGATCCTCTGAATTAATATTTTTTATTTCACCTAGTTCTAACATAGTGGAAATTATTGCATGAATTCTAGTTCCTCTCTTAGAACTTGATTTAATATCGACTTCCTCTTCATCTTCATAAAAACGGTCTAAATCACCATCCTCTAAGCGACATATATTTTGTAAGTAAAATTTTCGGGGACAATCTAGCAGAGTGGCCAAACGAGTTACTGATAATTCAGAAATTGTTCCAAGTTTATGATCTATTGTATGTCCCACCTTAGATGCCATTCCCTGGGCCCCTTGATGGAAAAATGGAGTTTTAGTTTGCAGCATTTCACCATGTTTATAAACATCTGTAATATCCATACAAAGAGTATTAGTTGTAAAAATCTCGCTTTCTATTTGTCTCAAGGCCTGTATCCAAGACTCAGCACCTGAGAAAGCGGGTTCATCACCAATGACTATATCCATCCAAGACAAAGAGTTTTTGGCCCTGGTGCACGCGACATAGAGAAGTCTTTTAGACTCTGAAGATTCTTTTAAGGATTCAATTTCTTTTTCCAGTAAATAACCAGGTGAATAGTAAAACTTCCCTTGTTTGGATTCCTCTTTCCACATTAAGGCGGTAGGTCCTTTCCCCATAATAGGCCTAGCACCTCCACCTTTTCTCAAGGTGTGAATTCCTCCCAAGATTACGTGATCAAACTCCAATCCTTTTGATGAGTGAACCGTCATTATTTTTAAGTTGGCCCCTCCTCTTCCTAGTTGGAATTCAAAAGAATAGGTAGCACTTCTATCAATGCCCATTTGTATCCAGATCAGTTCTAAATCTTCAGCATTGATATTAATTAAAGAAGATAAATGCCCCATATTATGAGTATGGTTGGAATTACTAATTCCCAGAGAAAAGAAAAATTTGCGAAATGCCTCTAGCGTGCCAATGATTTGCAAGTCAGAGTTAAAAACTTTTAAAAACTCGACCAGATTTCCGGGAATGGGGAAGTTCAGGTGTTTGAGATACCCTTCTACCAAAACTTCATAATAGGCAAGGGTCACTTTCTCATCATTGTTGAGGTGACACTCAAGCAATACCTTAAATATACCTAGAACCGGATCTTCATTATAAGGGATTTTAACTTGTGCTAAAAAGACCTTTTTGTCTTCTAGCAGAAAACTAATTAAATATCTTGAAGGGGCCAGCATACGGTAGAGGATACAAATTTCCTCACCTGGATGATCTTTTTGAATCTCCTCAACTCTTTTTAAAATTGATACTGCCTCTATAATCTCAAATTCTGACTTACCTGGTTTGCCCATTTTGTTGGTGTCATCGACTTTCACTAAAGTTCTTATGACTCCTCCTAAATCTTGAGGGTCAGGACAAACTTGAGGTTCAATTTCAAAAGGAGGACTTACTCGGTTTTCAAGTTTTGCATCTAGAGAAAAGATTAATTTAAAAAAATCATTACAAAAATTAATAATTTTTTCTTGCGAGCGATAATTATTGGATAGAGTCAGAGTTTTAGGCATCAATTTTTCACATTTTTTAAATACCGCTATCTCTCCTCCACGAAACCCGTAAATGGCCTGTTTAAGATCTCCTACACAAAATAAATTATTAAAATCATTATTTATAAGGTGATTTATAATTTCAAACTGACCGGGACTAGTATCTTGAAATTCATCTACAATGAAATAAGTGTAGTTATTCCTAATTTTTTTAGCGATTTCAGGAATTTCAAGACCTTTCAAGGTGTAGTATTCAAGGTCTGAGTAATTAAGCCCATGAAAAAAAGGTATCTTTAGTTCTATATGGTCAAAGAGCTCTTTTAGTAAAAGATACCATTTATCAAAGAAGCTTTTATCTCCTTCATAATAGGCCAAAATAGTCTCTTGTAACTTAAAGAACTCCTTAAACTTTTTAAGCCTTATATAATAATCTTTTAGTGGCCCCACATCCTCTTTCGTTTTAATGGGTGCGGCCCTCTTTTTTAACTCGACGGCAATTTTTTTCAGTGACTCTAAATCTTTAAGTGGAGAACTCTTTTCAAGCTCATAAAAAGATTTAAGATTATCGTACCACTTCTTACCGGCAAATTGTTTATAGGAATCAAAATCAATAGCGCCTGAATCAGCTATATTTAAAAGGCCCATCATGGTTTTTAAAAAATCATGGAGCGGGATACTCGGGGGGCCATCGTTTGGCGAAGCTGCCCATAGCTTACGAAGTTCTGGAGATTGAAAAATATAAAAGAAAGAACTAATTATTTCTCTCTTATGGCCATAAATTAGATCATCAAATTCCTCGCTTAATTGTTTACTTGCAAGGCCGTCATCAATTAATTCTTCAATCTTTGATTTGTATTCAATATCTGAAATTATTTCAATATCAGGACTTAGGGAGGTAATATACCCTTGAGTAAGAAGCTTGTGACAAAATCCATGAATAGTACTTATATTTAGATGCCCCAGTTGATCACGCGCCAACTCCCATAATTTATTTTCTCCCGCCAAGCTATTGACCTTAACTCTAATTCGCGTCTCTAACTCACCGGCCGCCTTTTTAGTAAATGTCATAAGGACAATTTTGGAAAGGAATGAGGCCAAAACTCTAGAAAATTCTTCTTTATTTTTATCTTTATTTTTACCTATAAAATCATTGATTAAGTGGACTACATGCTCCACTAAAACAAAGGTTTTGCCCGAACCTGCTCCCGCCTTAAGAATGACACCACCACTATGTTCAATCGCCTTTTTTTGCTCAGCATTTGGAGTCCTCATAAAACCCTCCTAGGACAGATGGCCGCCACTGAACAAAAGTCACAAGCATTTGCAGTACGAGGTTTCGCCTGCCAATGACTTTCGGCCAAAAGATTTTTAAAACTTTCATTTTCGAAACTAATATATTTTTCTAGCAACTCTTTAGCTGGCATTTTAAAATCCTTAAGTCCTTTTCCCTGACAAAATCCCTCATCTTTCAGCTTAGCTTTAAACTCCTCGGTTAAAAGAATAACTGAATCATCCGTTCTCGCGAGGTTTAAATATCCAAGCAAGACGCATTCCTTTTTTGAATCTAGATGATTTAGATAAAACCACAGCTGAACTTTAGAAAAGCTCCTTAGATCTTTTTCTGATCCTATCGAGGCCTTAGATCTTTTAAAATCTAAAACCCCCATGTAATCGCCTGCTTCAAAATATAAATCAACAGATCCTCGGATATCCCCTCCTAGCAGTTCTTTTTCAAACTCTAGTTTTGCATCGGGATAGACTTTAAGTATTTTAAAGATTTCTGAAATACCATGGTAAGAATAATCTCGAATTTCTACCTGTGCGGTTTTTTTCAAGGAGGGAGACATAACTTTATCAATTAAATGTTTGTCTAAGATATCTTCAACTAATTTTTTATGAATTTCTTTGTCCCAAGTATTATTCTCTTTAAAATATCTCTCTATTACTTTGTGTTCTAAAAGACCTAATGTTCTCGGGTCAAAGCTTTTTTGAGGTTCAATATAAGGTGCAATTTTCTGGCAATAAGAAAAATAATATTTACGAGGACAATCTAGGTAAGATTGCAATCTACTGGCCGAAACATAGGGTAGTTCAAAAGATTCTTGCTTGATTGAAGGTAGCAGATAATCCACCTTCGGCGTGGATTTCTCTTCAACTTTAGAAACTATTTCTTCACTTTTAAATTCAGAAAATATCTCCTCCCAGGCCAGATCGGACTCCTCTAATCCTTCTTCAAGAAAAAAGAGCGAATTTTCATCCTCTAAAATTTCTAAAACATGCTCTTTTATCTGAAGATATTCCATAAAATTACTTTGAATAGGACCTAGAGCTCGTAAAAACTCCTCCACTTTTTCTGGATAACGGGAACCGCTGGTTTTTAACGATGGGTAATTACTATTTACGCAAATTACTTTAAAATTATCAGGGTTATAAAATCCTAACCGATCAATCCCTCTGACCTGTCCCGACTCTTCTTTTAATAGTGGAGAGCTAAAAGTTCGAGGACAGAGAAGATCCACTAAATACTCCACCACTCTTAGATCAAAAAGGGTTAGCAAATCTATAGAGTAATCATCGAGCACGCCTCTAAGTAAAAGAAAAATCTTCAGTTCTCTGAAATCTTTTTTATGAAATTCTTTTTCACTTTCTGCTGCTACTAAGGATTCGACCTGTTCTAATAGCACTTCTTTGGTCTGAGGCCATTTATGACTGTTTTTTATCTGAGAAACAATCTTTTTCAGCTTTATCTTAAAAATATCATTTTGTACTTTAAAGTTAATCCCTGCTTGTGGGATCTCATTTATGTCCTCAAGATTAACACTTTTGGACATGAGATAGTAATCAACCGTCTTATCCGGCAACTTATTTTTCAAATATTCAGACATCTTATTTTTAGGAAAAAAAGAATAAGTTCCTTTTATATCTCTTTTTTCTTCTGCTATTTCTTTTAATGTAAGTTCAGTATCGGTCCAGTTAATCCAATCCGTTGAGTGGGCCTTGGTAAAAGCATTTTTAGGGAAGGGGATATAAACATCATGACAATTCCCTAAGGATTGAATCATTTCAATTTGTAGCGCTGACAGATGGCCGAATCCGGAGAAAACAAAGTTTTGTTTCTGATCTGTTTCCACACCTTGAATATATTTTTCTGTAATTAGATTATAGGATTTATGCTCATCTATTAACTCATCGTCTTCCAGCGTCTTCCAAAAAACTTCAAGGCCCTTTGCCAATTCAGCGTCAAACTCAGAAAGTACCTCCTCCACAAGATTAAAATCTAGAGTAAAACTTCGAAGATCAGTTAAGAGATTAAATGTATGAAGAAATTTTTCAAAACTTGGTTTTTCAATATTGTTTTTCCATCTAGGTATTAGACAGGGAATAAGTTGCGCCTTCCCTTTATAATTTTTAGCAAAGGCCTCAAGATCGTGAAGCTCTCCCTTGATGAAATTAGAAATAGTTATGACATCTCTTTTACCCAAAAGGCCCAAATCATTAAAACGATTACGAAAATCATCGGCCAGTTGAGGATTAGGAAAAATATAAGTAAGGGATAAGTCTGCATTTTCAAGAAAATCCAGTTGGTATAAGTCCTTCGCCCGGTCATATAAAATGACTTTTAACACTGCTGCCCCTTTGTTGCCATATGACAAAATATTTTATAAATTATGGCCTAAAACTTGAGGATCGAAAATGCTCCATGAATCTAATCTCTCCAGCTTTTTAGATGAGAAAAATAAATTCATCCTGCACTTCTTTGAAGGGCAAAAACTTATTCATGACCTGGCCATAATCAATAATTTAAAAGGAAAGGGTTTCTCCTTTTTTCGAGACGCAGTATTGATGTTTCAACCCATGATTGCCTTTTTAAAGGCAGAAGAGGGCTTTGGATTTTATATAGACTCCAAAGATCCCTATTTTAGGCTAAAAATTGAAACTAATTCATTGGGCAATATAAGAACTCTCCTCATTCCAGAAAATTTTGATGAATTTCCTGACATAATCACCGGCATTTCCAGGCTGACTAAAATTTCAGGGACAAAGGGTGTAAATCAATACACCACCCTTATTGAGCTCAACTCTATATCTTTAAATGAGATCGCAAATAAAATCCTCAAAGATTCCTACCAGGTGGAAGCAAAAATCATAGTAAGTCAGACCAGTGACCAAAGTCTTTTAATTTTAAAACTGCCTCATCGTAAAGACAGCATGAATTTAGCTGATTACGGGAAAGAGAAAAAATCTTCAATAGATGATCTTTTTAAAAAGGCCTTCACTACCAAAGATGAAATTAAAACTGCTATGGAGAAACTGGGTCTAGTCTTCCTAGGTGATAAAGAAGTCAAATTTAGATGCGCTTGTTCCAGAGAGCGTATGCTCGATGGAATTCGTGCACTTATCAACTCGGGAACCACCCAAGAGTCTCTTTTTGAAGCGGGAAAAGATACTTTTGAGGCCAATTGTGATTATTGTAAAACTGCGTATCTGATTACTAAAGATGATTTAAGTTAAATTCCCAGCATGCGTTTTTTCTGTTGTATTAACACCCTTTTAAGAATTTCTGATTCTTCATAGATACCACAAAAGTTTTCTGCCTTTGCTCCAGAGGCCAAAGCATACGACATGAGGGAATTTCTTCTAAACAAAACCTTCCTTCCTTTTTGCTCAAAAGATTTCCAATCTCTTCCAGCATTTGGAAGTTCAATATTTCTAACTGCTGAGCTCGTTACTAAGATTAGAAGATCTCTTTTGACATCAAACCTGGTATGAAAATACGAGTATAATTCTTCAAATTTTGACAATATACTTCTCGCCTTTTTTATATCCTTACGTTTTAAGGCCCTAGCATAAGAGTGATCTCTGATTATAAAAAGGGTAAAGGACTCTTTTGCCGCAAAACTAGAAAAGACACCTTTAACCGAGTCGACAAGATCTCCACGACATCTTTTACGATTACAAGATTGGTCATAATAGACATTTCCTTTTTCAAAAGGATCATTTCCTAAAACATTAAAGGTAAATTTTGACCTTTTTTTATTTGGAGACATTTTCCAAAGGGTGAGATGCTCTTTAAACGCTTCTCCCTCTGAACATTTCCAGGCCCGTTCTAAACTTGTTCTTCCACTGGTCCCAATCTCAAAGACGCCTGACTTAAAGTGACTAAGATAATTCCACAAAGGTTTATGTTTAAAATCCTCACAAGAATTTTTAATATTACTTTTCCCCGTCATCTGCGAGAGAAACCCTTCATGGCCATTGGGCCTTAGTTTAAAAAGGTTGTAGTTCCACATTCCCCCAAAACAGGAAGAGCTTTCAAAAGCGGTTCTATAACCTGCCGAATATTTAGCAAATCTCAGCATAGCAAGCTGTTCAGGAGCGAGTCCCTCAATTTGAAACCAAATTAAAATTTTTGGATCTTGATTAAAGGTATGCTTTTTTAAATTTATGGTATTAATCTGGGAACAGCCCATGATTAAAGTTAAAAGTGACAACCACTTAATCATTTTCTCTCTCCAAAGAGGGAAGTTTAAAAATCAAAATGCCTATACCAAGCAAGATTAGAATACTTTTTAAAATTTCATCCATTTTAAAATGCTGAGCAAAAAGTCCTAGCAACAAGAAAATGCCCATCATCTTAAAATATTTATTCTGAATATTTTTCTTAGCATAAAAGGCCAAAGTACCCAACAAAACGAGCAAAAAGCATATTCGAGAACTTTGAATTGAATAAAGATTAAATAAAGTGAGTAGAGCTAAAGCGCCAAGTATTGGAAGCTTGGCCAACACTTTGTGCTTTTTAGGATCACCTGACACGTTGTTACACTTGATCCCTAAACTTAAAAAGCTGCCACAAATGAGTCCGAGAAATACGGCCTCTAAAGGAAAAAAGTATGGCCCCGAGATGATCAGCTGCGACATTTCCCATAGACCGAGAATTCCGATGCTCACAACAAATAGGAAAAATAGAGGATTTTCTTTTATCGAAAGAGAAAATAATCTAATTACTGATAGGAGAATTAAAAATGGGGCCACATAAAAGTGAATAAAAGAAATTGAATTTGTCATTAGGCCTCCGTTTCTAACTCAGCACGCAATCATGGTCAATCAAATCCTAGCAAAATGTATGAAATTATACTAAAAATTAGCTTTAAAATGTTTTTGTGAGGACAGTAATGGATCAAGCGACAAGAGAGCTCATGTGGAATATTCCCTTTTCCTTTAAGATTGCGATGTATGCGCTATTTTTAGTTGCTCTAGGAATCATGATAAAAGGCCTATTTGATAAGTATCAATTCGTTACTGGTGGAAAAGGCGTAAAAGGATTACTGCCTGAAAAACTTCAGTGGGGTTCATTTTTTAAAACAATCTTGCTCACGGGAAAAGTTCCTAGGGTTAAAACAGTTGGGGCCTTTCACAGTCTTATCTTTTATGGCTTTGTAATTTTGTGGATTGCTACTGATCTTGTTGCCATTCACTACGACACCCCTTTTAAAGTATTTCAGGGAACTACCTATATTGTTGTCTCCTTTCTAGCAGACATGGGTGGACTCACCATTTTACTTGGACTCGCCTTTGCCTTTTGGCGCAGATATGTACAAAAACCGAGTTACTTATCTGCCACTAAACCCAAACAAGAACTTTTTATGTATCTCATGTTGGTTCTTTTAGTAGTAATAGGTTTTGTCCTAGAAGGGGTTAGGATTCAAGGAACTGGCATGCCCATTGGTGAAAAAACCTGGGCACCTATTGGTTGGAGCTTAGCGGTTATTTTTAAAGGTTGGGGTCTCTCTGATGAAACCTGGGCCCTCACTTATAGGTCACTGTGGTTTTTCCATATGGTAAACACCATGGTTTTTGTGGCCTCAATTGGTTACACCAAGTTTTTCCATATTTTTTCTCTTCCCATTAATGCTCTTTTAACTCCTCTAAGAAGAGGAGCTGTTTTAAACCCAATGGATTTTGAAGATGAGACTGCAGAGACTTTTGGCCTGGCCAAGCTAAGTGATATGACCATGAAAAATAAAATGGATCTGCTCGCTTGTGTTGAATGTGGACGTTGTACTCAAGTATGCCCGGCCAATCAGGCAGGTAAAAATCTCGATCCTAAAACCTTTATTACAAAAGCACGGGATCTTGCCTTCGCTGGAGGTGATGATCTTTGGGAGAATCCTATTTATCAGGCCAATGAAATCGATGCTTGTACCACTTGTGGTGCTTGTATGGAGGAGTGTCCGGCGGGTGTTGAACATGTAAATATTATTATGGAGGCCAAAAGATACAAGGCCCTCACCTTAGGTGAAATTCCACCAGCTGCCGCTGATGCCATTAATAAAATCAGAAATAATGGAAATCCTTGGGGTATCAGTCAGGAAGATAGATTTAAATGGGCAGATGGATTAGATATTCCAGTTATTAAGGCCGGCAAAAAAGTAGATTATCTCTATTATGTTGGTTGTGCAGGTTCTTATGATGCGTCAAACCAAATGGTTGTTAAAGACACTGTCAAACTTTTAACTAAGGCCGGAGTAAGCTTTGCGGTAATGGGAAAAACTGAAAAATGTAATGGCGATCCGGTAAGAAGATTTGGTGATGAATACTCCTTCTATGAATTTGCTATTGAAAATATCGCCCATATGAACCAATACGATTTTGATAAAGTAGTT
>QNFX01000070.1 GCA_003650125.1 Campylobacterota bacterium | reverse complement strand
TGATTTCTTCTATTTTCTTTCTTAGACGAAACATTTGAAAGGCCAAGAAGTTATCTGATAATGTCGTTATAGGTTTTTTATTTTGCATAACAATATATAATTATATTTCCTTAATTGAATTACCTTACTTAATTTAAGATTGACCAAAAACATAGCCTTGTGGTCAACTTTTTTATTTGATTTCTAAAGCCTTATCTTAATCTACCCTAATCTTGGTACATCCTTTCGTCTTAGCGCCGTGCTCAGGCGAAATATGGACCTCAAGCAAACAGAAAAATTAAGGTCCGCCGCTTTTCCTTCTGGAAAAGCAAGGAAATATTCCGAGTATTTTGCTTGCGCGCATCAAGTCGCCTCAATATAAATCACTTTGGCGGATTCTAATATCTCTTTTTTCCGATAAGGGTTTGTGCTTTCTTGGATTCCGCGCTTGGAGATTAGATCAACTTTTCTTTTAAAAAGAATTTCCAACTCATCTTTCATTTCTACTAAATCAAAGAGAGTGGTTCCGGCCTTTTCATTAAATAAAACCAGAATATCAAGATCGCTTTTAACAGGATCAAAATCATCTCGCAAAACTGATCCAAAGAAGGATAATTCTCTGACCTTCCATTTTATGCAAAATATTTCTATCTTTCCTATGGGAATATCGATTTGAATTTTACTCATTACGACAGCTTGGTTTAACTTTCTAAATTACTCAGTATCTTTTTTATTTCAGAAATTAAATCTGGTAGTTCTTCCCTAATAACCGTCCAGGAGATACTTAAATCAGCATCCTCATAATTATGAATTAGAATATCTCTCATGCCGGCCATCTTTTTCCAGGGAACTTCAGGATGATTTTTGGTTATTTCTTCATCTACCCTTTTTACTGCTTCGCCAATAATCATTTGCTGATGTAAAACCGCCGAGACTGTTTTCTTATCCTTCTCAAACTCTTCAAAGCTCATGTCTTTGGTAAACTCTAAACAGTTATTCGCACATTCAAGAATATCATGGAGGGGTGTTTTGGGGTTATGCCGCTTTGTCATAGATCACCTCATAAGAACTCAAAATGGATTCTTTTCTATAAGGGTTCGAGCTTTTTTCAATGGCCTTTTTGCTCACTAAATCCACGTGACGGCCAAAAATATTTTCAAGCTCTTCTTTCATATCTACAATATCCCATCCCCATTTAGCATCTGGTGTGAATACATAGAGAATATCAATATCACTTTTTTGAATATCGAAATCTTCCCGAAGAACGCTGCCAAAAAGAGCGAACTCGGCCACCTTCCACTTTTTACAAAAGGCTTCAATCTCTTTTATGGGAATTTCTATTTTGTATTTACTCACTGAAAACCTCCCGCTGATAATAATCTTTTAGATTGGCCTTGTGAAACTGTCCTAAGTATTCACCAGTGATGGGCACAAGTCCTTCTAGCTCGTCTCTCCCCTTTTCAGCAAGCCATTCCTCAAACTTTAGCTCTAAAACTCTTGCTTCTCGCTCTTCGCGAATTCTCTTTCTTTCTTCTAATGCCTTTAACTGATCTTCCATCGCTTGATCTTCAGACGTTTTAAAATCTTTTGAAACCGGGTTGTACCCGCCATTTTTTAAGGCTCCGAAAAAGTAGCCAATTAGGTTTGTTCCTTTCGCTTCTAGTCTTTTTCCCTGTTCACCCTGTAGATCAAAAGCATATGCCTCTAGAAACTGTTGAATCTCCCCTACTTCAAACTCAAATCTTTGGATCATCTGTTTTAAATGGGAAAGTCCAAATCCTTTTTTCTTTAATAGTTCTGGGATTTGAATTTCATCGAGGTCGTTATTCTTAGTAGTAATAGTATTTATATTACTACTATTACTACTAGAGAGGTTTTGATCCACTTTGTGACCTACTTTAGAACCTACTTTTGATCTACTTTTGACCGAGTTTTGATCTACTTTTGATCCTCTTACACTTTGAAGCATCTCGTTATAAGTGTGATCTGGAAGGGTGTATTTGGTTCCTCCACTTCTCCCATCTTTAAATTCTGATTTATTTATGGCCCCCTTCATCCTTAACTGTCTAATGCCACTCTTAATCGAGTTCTTGTTGGTTTCCAGGGCCAGAGCGAGGTCATAAATTCCGAGAAAATTGGTGGTTTTAGAGCCCTCTTGAAGGCATTTATCAAAGAGGAGATTCAGCATTCTTTTTTGTAGGCCTACGATTAAGGAAATAGGTGTTTTTTGACCTACTTCTAACCTGCTTTTGATCCGCTTTTGACCTACTTCGTGATCCACTTTGGAACCTACTTTTGACCTACTCTCGGTTATAACGCTGGGTGCTGGTTTCTTCCTTGACCTACTTTTGATATTGTTTTGACCTACTTCTGACCCCCTTTTGATCTGCTTTTGATCCGGTTTTGATCTACTTTCTTTTTTGGGAGAAATATTTTCAACCAGTGGGTTTTGAGCAAAATTTTGTTCGATATCCTTGAAATTGGAATCGAGGGAGCCAAGGAGTGATTGTTTACTCCCGTTTTTTCTATCTTTAGGAGTGATAGAATCGTTCACTCTGGATTGTTTTCTTCTGGCCCTCATGGATCAGCTCTTTCCTTTGTTAATTAAGATTTCTCTTTTCGTTAATTTCTAATGGGCAGATAAATTGAGAGAGCTGGTCTATTTGCTCTTTTATATTACGATTTGCCCTTGTCTCTATAATCCCAAACCCATCATTGATAGAATTTTGTAGTTGGGCCGATTCTCTAATTTGAAAAGGCAGAACTAATGTTTTGTAATCTTCAATTAATATTTTCCATGCATCTTGAGAGGCCTTTCTATTGGGGTTAAATTTATTCATCAAAATTTTAATCTCTGGCATTGCCGCTTCAAAAGCTTCCGAATCTTCTTTGATATCATCAATTGTTAATTGAACAGATTCTAAGGACCAAACATCAGGGAAAGTTGGAAGTATAACTAAGTCACTTGTTAAATATGCGCTTGAGATAATTTTTGAGAAAGTAGGGGGGACGTCAAAGAGAATTAAATCATATTCCTCCAGTCCTTCCATTTGGTTTCTTAAAAGTTTTTTTGGATTACGATCGCTTACCAGTCTATCTGTCCTTCTTGCTTTGCCCCTACAAGGAGCTAAATGAAGACCTGGATATCTAGTTTCCACAATGGTTTCTTTTATCTGCATATCATGCTTATAAACTTCATAGATTGTTTTTAAAGCATCAAAGTCTGTATCTTCTTTGGCCAAATGATTGGTGGCACAGGCTTCCGGATCAAGATCTATAATTAAAACTCTTGTCCCTCTGGAAGATAAATTAATAGCGGTGTTAATAGTTAAGAGACTTTTACCAACACCACCTTTTTCCATTCCAATAGTTACAATTCTTTTTTTATAGAACATCCCCTTAATTCCCAACAGACTGCGAACTGTGGAGTGGGGGATTTTAATAAGGCCGTTATTAGCGCTTTCTCTATTAATAGTAAATTCAGGGTTATCTTTAAGAATTTGCTTAACCCTGACGGGTGTAACATCTAATATGTCTGAGACTTGTCTTACGTTGAGCATAGCTTCCTTCCATGTGAAGTGATAGGTTTCACCTTTATAGTTAATTCTGAATCAAAGCTGGAAGGGATGTCAAATCCTATAAACTTACAAGTTTTCATCTTAGGCAAAAACTATCCAATATGCCCATACCAGTTTAGAATCTTTTCACCTCGATGTAATGGGGTATTTCGTCTGCAACAGGGAAGGGGTTTTTGCCCATGCAAAAAAGAGTCGCTATCTATGCCAGAGTCTCAACTAGTGAGCAGAAGTCTCTAGAGGCACAATCAGAGAAGATGAAAGCGTATATAAAGAGTCGGGATTGGTTTCACGTGAAATCAATTGAAGAAGTTGCTTCGGGCGCTAAGACAAGACCAAAGCGTCAAGAGCTCTTAAGGATGGCCAGGCGGCGAGAGATTGATGTCATCATCGTCTGGAAACTGGATCGGTGGGGAAGAAGCGTTCAGGACGTTACCGGGACTTTAAATGAACTACAAGAGCTAGGTGTTGGCTTTGTCTCGATCACTGAAGCATTGGACTTTACCACCACCATGGGTAGAGCTATGGCCGGACTTTTATCGGTGTTTGCGGAATTTGAAAGAGATATTCTCCGGGAACGAGTGCGCTCAGGCCTTGAGCATGCCAGGGCCAAGGGTATAAGGTTGGGAAGGCCGGGGATGGATACTCTCAAGAAGAAGAAGGTTTTAAGTCTTCATAGGAGGGGAATGACCAAGTCTGAAATTGAGAGGCAGACGGGGATTTCCCGGAGAAGTATAGGCAGGATTTGCAATGAATAAAAAATTCCAATTATTTATTTCATCAACATATTTAGATTTAAAGGAAGAGAGGTCAAAAATACTTCATAGTGTCTTGTCTCATGGTTCATTTATACCAATGGGAATGGAACTTTTTCCAGCTACTGATGACAAACCTTGGGACCATATTGAGTCAGTAATTTCTAGTTCTGATTTTTACTTGTTAGTTGTTGGAGGGCGATATGGGTCTTTAACAGAGGAAGGATTGAGTTATACCGAAAAAGAATACCAATTTGCAAAAAGTTTGGGCATTCCTATTATGGCCCTTATTAGAGGACAAATCGAAAAACTACCTGTTGAAAAAAAGGATACTATTGAAGAAAAGATGCAATTGCTTAACGGTTTTAAGGAAGTACTTCAAAACTCTCATCAGTGTAAATTTTGGAATTCAGACACCGAACTCATAAATGAAGTTCTTTTAGGGATTAATCATTTTTCAAAAAGTGAATTAGCTGTGGGTTGGGTAAGAGCTAATGAACTTCTAACTCCTTCAGAGGCCTTAAAAATTAAAAATGAAAATGAGGAATTAAAAAGAAAAATTGAAAGTTTAAGCAAGACACCAGTCTTTTCAGTTAAAGGTATAGCTTCGGGAGACCAGTTAACATCCATCCATTATTCTTACCTTCACCCAACAAGAGGAATACTAACTTCCAAAAGAGATGCATCGTGGGATGAAATTATTTCATTTTTAGGCCCAAAATTATTTGCAGGAAAATATGATTTGCAATTTAAAAACCTTGTAGAAAAATTATTATTTCATCTAGGGCGCAGTAAAAGTTTCAAAATATATGAGCTTGATCGTTCTACTGATAAAATAAAAATGCAAATGTTAAGTTTGGGCCTGATAAGTGAGGTGGGAAAAGTTCCACTCAAGGGGGGAGGATTCTCCCCATTATGGGAGCTTACTCCATATGGAAAGAATTACGTGGCTAAACTCACTGCAGAAAAGTCAAATGATACAGTTTTAAATAAAATAGATATTCATCCCTAGAATTTAAGCTTCATATTTTAGATTTAAGGCCAATTTAGGTATTGGCCTATACCCAAGATAGGGGTAAAACGTGTATGAAAATTAATTTTTATCTTTTTTTATCGGGGTATAGAGTTTTTCATTTTTTCCAGCACGAATATCAAAATTAGGCCAAATTATTTTTTTAGGGGGTATATTTTCTTTTAAATCTTTGATGACTTTAATTAGTTCTTGATTGGGATTTATTTGCTCCGGTTTTAAAGCTTGAATAATCATCCAACCTAAACTCAGCATTGCAACAAAAGCAGTTATCTTGGTAATTGTTAAAATCTCTCTGTTCTGGCCGTTCGATTTTTTATCAGATTCTTTTTGATGATCTAAGGTTTCTTGTAGAACTTTGCCTACATAGGACATATTTCTTGTCAGAACAATAAGGTGATGGGCCATCAACTTAATATCCTTACTTGTTGCCTTTTGAATTTCTACAGATTTGAGAGTGGCATCTGCTACTTCATCCCTTTTTAATTCTCTTTCCAGATCTCGTTTAAGCTTTTCTTCATGCCAAGAAGTATCAATTTCAGGAGGTTTTATCTCCACCAAATTATCTGCTATAGAGGGAGGCCCAAGGGCCTCTATTTGTTTATTTAAATCCCTAAGAGATTCGAATTGGGAATTTTTTAAGCCCGAAATCCCCCCGTTAACTATTCTAGATATCTCTTTTGGACCTTCAAGGTTTTTTGCGAGGGCCTTTAATTGAGAAGCTGGATTAGCATCTATAATCTTTTGCAACTGAGCAATTGGACTTGAGTCCATAATTTTTTTCATTTGAAAAGCGGGACTTGAATCTATAATTTTTTGCATTCCCTGTGCGGACTTATTTATTTCACTTATTGCTTTATTTAAACCAGAGTTAACAAATTTTTTAGAATTATTTGGCATGGATTTTCCTCCTAAATGATCCATTATTGAATAATTATAGCACATAACCAATATAATCGGTCAAATCGACTAGTAGCTTGAAAAATCTGAGGGCCGCACTGTTTCCGATTCTTTTTTAACCGGGAAATTTTCCGGGGGGGTTGGATCAGATCCTTCAGGTGTTTGAGGACTTTTATAAGTTTCCATTTCTTTTTCCGAGATTTGGCAACCATGGAATTTGACCTTTGAAATACTGTAAGGGTCTTGAGTAATCACAAATCCTTCACCACGATTCAGTTCTCTAATCTTATTTGGATGGACAATAAATTCCTGGGTCTCTCTCTCAGTTCCCTTTCCCGTGTTCTTAAAAAGAATCGATTGGTTATTTATTTGTCTGGTCTCTTTAATTGCGTCCTGAGTGCCAAAAATATGAGAGCAATAATCAATTGAATCGGGATCACCCATCCTCATCACCATTTTAACCATTGTACTGTCTAAAACCTGGGAGAGCATCTCTGGACTGTGCTTTTTCAAATCACCCAGGGACTGAGTGGCCATAATAATTCGCATATTAGAACTACGTGCTTTGTTTAAAAAATCTATAAAGGTATCCGAGACAAAACTGCCAAATTCATCAATGACAATTGTTGTTGGTTTTCGCCAAGAAGGGGGAAGAGTAGTCTGAATATGGTTTGAAAGGCCCATTAGACTACCAAGAATAATTCGTCCAAGTCTTACCGCCGTTTCTGGGTAGGCCTGAACATCAAGGCTAAAATAACAAATTTGATTACTATCATATAAATCTTTAATACCCATCGCGTTCTCGTCATCAATTAATCGCCCGAACTCGCTTAACTTCATAATCTCTAAATCAGCTTTTAAACCGGCCAGCTCTTTCTTGGCAGGAATTTTGGCTATGATTTTGGAAAGAGTAGGTTTCTCCATATCTACCAAGGCCTTTAGAAGATGCACCTCCGCCATTTTTTTATAATAAGGCTCACTCCAATCAGTGGCCGAAATGATTAAATCCTTCAACTCCGTTATAGATTGTGTTTTGAAGGGATTAAACTTGTGAGACGCTTCAGGGTTTGAGAGGGAGAAATAGCGAAATTTATCCTCAATCTTATTGTCCTTGCAATAATTATAGATGGCATCTCTAAATTCCAGGTCGCCTTTAGGATCAATTATAAAAATCGGAAGTCGGTACTGACTTATGGCGTGGGCAATCTGTGGCCTTAAAATAGAAAATGTTTTCCCGGCCCCGGAGGCCCCAAAAATCATTTGATGACCTCCTAGAAGGCTTTTTTGTACTTTTCTAGAATTGATATTGATGTGGCTTTTTCTGGCCATTGATTTGGCCTTACCCAGTGAAAAAAAGTCTCTGTTTTTTCCCTTCGGCCCTGCCAAATCATAGAGATAGAGATTAGGGTCTTTAAATATATCAAAATAGAAGGCCAGGTTGAGGCAGAGAATATTAAAAATAACTCCATAGAGAAAGATTAGATAAAATTGCTCCAAGATAAAGCTCTTAAGAAATAAATGTGATGGATCAAGAACAGTATATCCAAGAAAGACCAGCAACATCATCGTACTTCCAAGGAAAAAGAGAGTCACCGGTAGAATTTCTTTCCTTTTTCTGGTCAGAAACCTTCCCAGAAAAATGGAAAGACCTGATAAGATTAGTAGCACTACTACGAGGTCTATATACTCTTTATATGTATCATATGCCCCCGCTCCAAGAAGACCTATGGCCAGAAGAGGCACAATGTCAGGGCCATTTGAATTCTTTGCTTTAGCACCGCTTGAATTAGACATACCTTCTCCTTTTTATGCATTAATTTAATTGATTGATTAGCTGTGTGGGATTATCTAAAAAGTTATCTAGCTTAACGGATAAGAACCTCTTTCCACTAGGGTCAAGTTCCTGGGCCATACCGGTAACTCTTTTGAGGATATTTTTGTTACCGCAGAGGTAGAGAATTTTTCTCCCCTGATTTATCTCTAAATTGAGTAAGAGCTTATTTCTTAGAACTTCAATTCTTTTAAGCTCTAGTTCCACCTCAATTACCAAAAAATTTTCTGGGCTGGCCCCAACGAGAAGATCGGGTATGTGATCGAAAAAAACCGGCATCTTTCTCATTCTACGCTCGCTCACAAAATCTCGAAGGCCCTCTTTGCGAAATTTCAAATAGACCTGTTGGACATAATCGTTATGAATGAATTTTCCCCAACCGACTGATGATTGAACCCAGAAAACCTTAATGCCATGTTCTTTTAATTTGTTAGCGCCTGCTCTATTCAGTTGATACAGCATCTCACCATATCTAAATTCCCTCTCTCTTTTTATTAAGCCGCCATCAATCATTTTCTTTAGTCGTCTATGACACATCTGCTTTTGACCACTTAAAGTTCCGGCAGTAAAAAACATCTCCTTTAAGATAGAACTTCGGGCATACCCAAAATCATTTATAAACCTCAGAATATTTATATCTCTCTCTGTTAACATCAAGATAAACATCACTCCTTTTTTAGAAGAAGACCGCCTTGCATTGGGAGTTACCTCCTCGAACACGTTGAGAGGGGGTAACTCCCAATGCAAGGCGGTCGATTTCTCTGTGACTACGGCAACTTAAAAGATTAATGGGGTTAACTCTGGAAGACACCACTCTTAACCAGCGCTAACCCCAAAAAAAGAACACTGAACTTCACGAGAACGAGAATAAATTTTTAGTTTTTTTAGATCAAAGCTTATTTCGTGTGAAACCGATTAAAAGTGTGGTTTATAAAGATTTTAATGATTTAGGTTAAATTAGTTGTTTCGTGTGAAATGAACATTTCTGTTAGCTAAAAGCTAATAGAAATAAATTCTCAAAATCAAATTAAATATCCTTTGTCAGACTTTAATGGTTTTTTATTCATTTTGAAAACAAAAATTCAGTGAGATTCCAACTAATTATCAATTTAGGCAAATTAACCCTATCAAAAATAATTTACGACAGATTAATCAAAATATTTCCGATTAACCTCTTGCAAAGAAATCTGGTTCACAACTTGGACAAAGACAAGGATTGAATATGGCCAAGGCAAAAAATAATTTACTTGAAACTAATGTAATTTATTGTGCCGATAATTTAGATGTAATGAGAAATCTACCATCTGAATCTATTGACTTAATATATATTGACCCTCCCTTTTTTAGTAATAGAACTTATGAAACTATTTGGGGCGATTCAAATGATACAGCATCCTTTAATGATCGTTGGAAAGGAGGCATTCACCATTTTAGTGAATGGTTAAGACCTCGATTAGAACAAATGCACAGGCTTTTAAAACCAACTGGAAGTTTCTATTGCCACATGGACTGGCATGCCGTTCACTATATAAAAATAATTCTTGATGAAATTTTTGGATATAATAATTTCAGAAATGAAATTATTTGGGATTATGGAGCCAAGGCAACTCCTCAAAAAAAAATGTTTCCCAAAAAGCATGATAATATCCTATTCTACACAAAATCAGGAAAATATAAATTCAAACCTATTATTGTAGAATACGCTGATGCTACCTTGAGAGAACGAGATACGAGATATAAATTAAAAGATGAAAAGGGTCGTTACAGAATGACTACCCGAAGAGATACAAAAGGTAAAAAGTATAGAGCAAAAGTATATTTGAATTCAGGAGTACCTGAGACTGATGTTTGGCAACTGCCAATCATCAATGCAACTTCCAAGGAAAGAGTTGGCTACCCCACTCAAAAACCCTTAAACCTACTTGAAAGAATAATAGAATCCTCAAGCAAAAAAGGAGACGTGGTTGCAGATTTTTTCTGTGGTTGTGGCACAACTTTAGTGGCTTCCCACAACTTGGGCCGAAAATATATAGGAGTGGACAACTCGCCAACTGCTTCGAAAATAATAAGAAAAAGATTAAAAGGACTTGGTGTTGACATTCCTGAATTGGCTGTAAAGACATTAACTAAGGCACAAATATTAAAATTAAACCATTTTGATTTTGAAGAATATGCAGTTAGATGTATCGGAGGAGAACCGAATAGAAAGAAAGTTGGAGACGGTGGGATTGATGGCCTCTTAATTGAAGATGGTACTCCAATCCAAGTAAAAATGTCCAAAAATGTTGGGCGCCCGGTGTTAGATTCTTTTCATAAACATCTTAAAAAAAATAACCGTGGTGTAATCATCGCTTTATCATTTGGTAAGGGGGCTTACGAAGAAGCTGCTAAGCTAAAACGTGAGGGTTATGATGTTGATCTTGTCACCTTAGATAATATTCTCGAAATGACCCCTTATCAACAAGCTCAAAAGCTAGAAATAACTAAACCAAAAAGAAAAACAAAGAAAAAAAGAAGTCGAAAAGCTCGCTAATCCAGACAACAGACATTGTCCCCGTATTGCTCTTTATAGAATTGATTAAGAAGGACCTTACGGTGAGAAGCTATTTCATCAATATAATAATCATTAAAACCCCTATTACTTTCATTGATTTCTTCTATTTTCTTTCTTAGACGAAACATTTGAAAGGCCAAGAAGTTATCTGATAATGTCGTTATAGGTTTTTTATTTTGCATAACAATATATAATTATATTTCCTTAATTGAATTAC
>QNFX01000069.1 GCA_003650125.1 Campylobacterota bacterium | reverse complement strand
GCACGGCCAGCGTGGTCTCGCCACAGGTGAGTTATACAATCGCTGCTAACCACTTTAAGTCCGGCCTGCCACATTTTAAAAACCAAGTGGTAATCTTCCGGGTAGATACTATCGCCAAAGCCGCCAATCTTTTCAAAGTCTTCCCGGTACATCATCCAATTAGGTGAAGCGATAACACATTCTTTAAAGATATGCGTAAAATGATCATCTCTCTCGCAAAGACCATTTAACCAATCAGCATATTTTATAAATCCCGCTCCCAGTTCCCCATCACTAAAATACTCAACTCTCCCAGTGGAAACGTGTCCTCTCCCGGCCGCTATTAAAATCCGCTTCAATTCTTTTAACTTGTTTTTGGGCATAAGATCATCCGCGTCCATGCGGGTGATGAAATCACCACTACTTTTTTTGTAAGCAGTTTTTAGGGCATCGATGGTTCCCCTACCCTCATTTTTAAAAAGCTTAAACTGCTTATCAATTCCTTCGATTAGTTCCCAAGATCCATCAGAGGAGTGGTCATCAACGGCAATCAGCTCAAAATCCACCTCTTGATTTAAGATCGTCTCCAGAGTCTTTCTTAGGAATTTCCCTTCGTTTTTAAAGGGCATTAGGATGGAAATCATAAATTTTTACTAGCATGCTCAATTACATTTACCAACATGAAAATTGGTCTAATCACTTAATTTTTTTTCAATAAGCATAATTTTCTTAACATTATAAAGTTTTACAAATTTATCGATTAAACCTTTCGGAATCGGCCGTTCGCCACTTTCCATTTTTGAGAGGTTACTTTGTTTTATCTTGAGTTTTTTACAGACCTCTTCCTGAGTGAGTCCATCTCTTTTCCTAATACCCTTTAGATATTTAGCAACTCTCATTCGTGGATCATTGACCCAATCACCCAATATTTCTTCCATCGAATAAGTTTCAAAATCAATCAATTCATTTATAATATTTGCAAATGAGGTTTTAATGGTGCTTTTTAACTCTACTTCCTCACCTCTAACTAAAATTGTTATATCATTTTTAGTAAGGCGCCTTCTCATGTGTTCCGACATAATATACCTCAATAATTTTATTTTCTAAGTCTTTTATTTCCCAACATAGGTAGGCCTTCCTCTTGCTAAATGACAATGTCTTTTATCACCCTTACCTCTCAATTTCCCATAATTTGGCCAATTATAAGGGGCAGGGACTAGAGTTTCTAATTCCAGAAAAAGACCATCCATTGCCTCTAAAGCGTCTTCTGTAAAATTTCTAGTTCCCTTCTTAAGTTTTTTTTTAACTTTTCGAGAAATCCTTATCGTCCAGCTCACCAGAACCTCATTGAAGTATAATATCTAGAAAGATATATATCAAGATATATATCTTTCTAGATAAATCTTATTAAAAACAAAATTTCTGGGAAAATAATCAATTAAATAGAATTATTTCTTTTTTGAAATAGAACGCTCAGTCACAAGCTTTTACAAATTCCCTCTTGGCCCCTATTATGCTGGAAAATCTTAACTAAAAGGATGAAATATGTTAAATATATACGGTTCCCCAAGATCAAGCTCTGGAAGATGTTTTTGGGCACTAGAAGAAGTTGGTGCTCCCTATGAACCTAAAACTATAAGCTTTGAAAAGGGTGAGCATAAATCCCCTGAATTTTTAAAAATAAACCCCAATGGAAAAGTTCCAGCGCTAATCGATGGAGATACCACCATCTGGGAATCCATGGCGATCAACTTCTATCTCGCCAACAATTATAAACCAGAACTGACCGGAACCACGCCTAGTGAAAAAGGCCTAGTTCAACAATGGTCTTTTTGGGCACTAGGTGAACTACAACCACCCATCATTGAAATTTTTATTCAAATGGTATTTGTACCAGAAGACAAAAGAGATCCTAAGGTAATAGAAAAAGCAAAAGCAAAAATACCACCTCTACTGGAAATCTTAAATAATGCCTTAGAAAATAAAGACTACCTGGCAGGCAATGAATTTACGCTAGCAGATCTAAACACCCTCTCAGTAGCATCTATCTGTCCAAAAATTGGCGTAGAACTAACTCCCTTCACAAACATCACAAGCTGGCTTAAAAGGATTGGTGAAAGACCTGCCTACAAACGCTACCTTGAACTCTGCCGCTAAAAGGGTTTAAAAATTCCCATGGCAGCAGAGAGCAGTCCGGCAACAAGAAGAAGAACCAAGGATGGTATTCGATGCCGCTTAAGCTTTTTGGAAAAAACCGCACCTGAGAGAAAAAGTAAAAACCATATTATCAATTTAATCAAGATCCAGTTAGGAACAGGCGTATCATAGTAGTTCCCATAATAGACCATAAGGGAACCGGAAATAAGAATTAAGCTTGAGGCGATAAGTGAAAGTCCCCTAATATGATGAACTGGTTTATCCATAACTAAGACAATCGTAAGCGCCGTTACCGAACTGGCCACTCCTACGACATGAAGAAATTTAAAGAGCTCATAGGACATGTTAGCTTTACGGCCAAGGAAAGAATTCCTTTAGCGAAGAAGTTACAGACACCTTTTGTAAATTCTGCTCTAAACTGCTATATTGAAAATATATGATAAGAATTCTACTACTTACCTTCCTTCTCCTCACCTCATGCTATGAAAACAAGTTTGAGGAGACGCTAGAATCCTTCGTAGGCAAGGACTATCAGGAAATAGTTGATTACTGGGGTCACCCAAGTGATTCCTATGTAGGTCCTAATGGAAACGATATAGTTCACTATTACCGGGTAAAGGGAGCTATCAGCATCCAACCAGATGACCTAGGCCCTGACGGTGAAAAGATTGAAGAGTATTGCCATATCTATTTTGAGATCGGAAAAGATCTCAATATCGTCACCTACAGCTATAATGGGAATTACTGCTGGGAAGACTAAATAATTCCTGTTGAACAGCTAATTTACATCGACAAATTACCGATAAATAAATTAAGATGAAAAACCTTTTTTTAATTTTTTTAGTTATTTTAATATCCTGTGGTGTTGAAAATAAATTTGAAGAAGAACTAAAAAGCTTTGTGGGCAAAGACTATAACGCAGTCATAGCAGAATGGGGCCACCCCACTGATATTTATGAAACGCCAAATAGCAATGATGTTCTCTACTACCTGCGCATAAAAGATGTAACATCTCCTTTCCCTAATTATCTAGATGAAGATGGCAAGGAGATTCCCAATAACTGCCGCATCTACTTTGAAATAGGAAAAGATCTTAAAATAATAAAGTACTCATATAAAGGCAACTATTGCTGGATAGAATAGATAAGGAGTTTAAGTGGAAACCGAAACAGTTCATGTCTACACGGAATTAGGAAATTTTCTTTTCCCCATTGTAGGAGAAGAAACACAAAATTTTGCTAAGGGCATCTATAAACATATACTGCTCGATATGCTGGCGACAGGAACAGAAAAATTCACCGATGTTTCTTTAGATCCAACACCTGAAGAAGCTCATCAATATATAGCAGAATCTGCTACTTTTTTCACCATGTGTAAAAAAGTGGGACTTTGGAAAGAAAGCAAGATTGAGAAAAAAGTAAAAGTTACTGCCACTGATGTTTATTATGAAATGGCAAAAACTAATTCTGCTGCTGAAATAGTTAAATGGGCGCTTGGAAAATATAAAAAGAAATAAATTTTATTTAGTTTCTAAATAGTCCTTATTGTAAAATGCCTTTGTTTATACAAGTTTTCTCCAAAAAGTGATAAAATCAAACAAAGGAGAAAATCATGAAATCTTTATCCATTTTGATGATACTAGGCCTGCTTGTTAGCTGTGCTTCTTCAAATAGAAATCCAGCATCAAGTGGTAACTGTATCGTTGAACAACACAAAGACCAAGAATGGTTCCGAGTAACTGTCAGCGGTGAAGCTCCCTACCCTGATTGGTATACCCAAGAACAAGTAGATAAACACGTTTCTATTTTAGAGAAAAAAGGAAAGTGTAACTAAATTGACGTTTCTGTCCAAAAAATCTTAAAATTTAGACAGTACTTTTGTATTGGATCTATTTTTGAAGGTTGCTCTTTTACTACTACTACTATCTCCAGCTCTTTGGTCACAGGTGCTGACCCCCGAGCTTGATGCAGTTCCATACCGTGGCCCTCAAGCGGTCAAGAAAGAAAAGGTAGTAGTAGTAAAAGAGAAAAAAAGTGAAAACGGTGATGATATCGATAAAGAGGTCACCAATGCTCGCCTTAGGGCCACTTCTGGTTCTAAGTCTAAGTGGAGTATGACCTTTGGACTTAATTACCGTGGGGGGATGATTACAGACCCCTTTGGACTCCGCAGACCTGATATCTACGGTAACCCCGAAAATGAAAAACTCACTTCATTTGGTGGTTCTATTTCCGGAAGATATCGCCTCAATAAAAAAAATAGTTTTACCTTGGGATTTGGCTTTTCTTATCTGGCCCCTTTTCGCAGTGATCAAGACCCCGAGCGAGATCAATTTAATATCGATAACCCAGGAGTGGGTTATGCTAGAATTGAAAAAATTGGCATCTTTCAGATCTCTAGCGGTGTTGATTATATTCGGGGAACCTCAGTTGCCTTTAAAGAACAAAATCTTACTGGTTTTTTAAGTTTTGGCATCACCGCTTTAACTAATTTTAATGAATCTCGTTTTACTCTAGGACTGGCCTTTAGCTTTACTGATTATTTTTACAGTGATGATTCCTCTCAGGTTGATTTTAGAACCAGCTATGATTTAGGTTTTTATCCTTTTTTTGAATTTGAATTTACCAAAGTCTGGTATTTTAGAACGGTCCTGGGATTTTTAAACTATGAACATGTCAGAAGCGATGACAGCAGTAGTCCCTTTTCCATGCAAACCACTCCTCACTATGTTTCGGTGGGCATCGGTATCGCTATAACCCGTGATATCTATCTCTATCCCAATGTACAATTTCTTCCCAAGGATCTCTCGACAGACAATACCAACTTTGCTCTATCGGCAACGATCAATGTTCTTTAAACTTTTGTCTCATCTTCTTGATATCGCTTTTACCTTTTTTTGCTTTCAGTCTTTTTTCAACTGACCCTCTGGTGGGTTTTGTCGGCCTTCTTTTTTTAGGAGCAACTCTCACTGATTCAATCATCTCACTCAGTTTTTCCAGGCAATCAGAAATATTACGCTCCTGACTACGAAATCTTTGACTGACAATCACCAAGTTCCCATCTTCAAGCACTCGGTACTTCTTTAAAAAGCGCTCTTTTACACCAGCTCTTAAAAACTCCGACGCTACAATGTTCCATCTTAGGGTCACTTTGGTATTGGTCTTATTAACCTTTTGGCCCCCAGGGCCTGAGCTTTTTGAATAAGAAAAGGTGAATTCTCCTGTGGGGAGTTTTAAAGCGGTCATAAGGTAATTATAACACTACGAGCGAGTGATGGCCTCTACCACTCGCCAAGCGGTGGAAAAGCATCCTTGTAGAAGATATCCTCCCGTGGGAGCTTCAAAATCAAGCATTTCCCCAACTACATACATGCCAGGAATTGCCTTTACTTCTAAATCATCAGTTAGGCCGCTAAAGCTGACACCACCTGATGTTGAAATGGCCTCAGAGATGGGCCTGATACCAAAAAGTTCGACCTTAAGGTTTTTGATTTGCTCGGCCAGATATTCGGGATTCTCAAACTTACTAGCATCCGTCAATTCTCGCAGTAGTACAATCATCGCCTTATCAACTTTAAGGGTTTTTCTTAAATGGTTACTAAAGGATTCCTTTCCTTTTTTAGATTTTATTTTTTGGATAATAACTTCTTTAGTCCAATCAGGTTTTAAATCCAGGTGAATGAAGCATTTGCCCTGCTCTAAGATGAAATCGCGAATGACATTTGAAACGGTGTAAATGCCTCCACCCTCTACGCCAAACGGCGTGAGCATTACTTCTCCCCGGATCTTTCTATTTTTAACTTTAATCAATATATTTTTTAAGGGAGTTCGATCTACCTTTTTTATAAAATGCTCGGACCAAGGTCTTTCAAAACCACAGTTCATGGGCAGAAAAGGTTTTAATTCAATACCCAGGGTTTCAAAAAATTCTTTCCACTTGCCATCGGAGCCGGTTTTTTCCCAGCTGGCCCCACCTAGGGCAAAAATCACAGTATCTGCTTGGACTTTAATATCCCCTGCAAAAGAAAGTATCTTATCTGCCGTAATGCCTACTAATTTATGTTTTAAAAAAAGATTAAATTCTGAATAGGATTTTAACACTTTCAACCAATTTAAAAGGATCTCTGCTGCTTTTAGATTGGAGGGAAAGACCCTGCCACTGGTGCCGACAAAAGTTTTAACCTCAAGCTGCTCACACCAGTCCCTTAAATCCTGGGGCGAAAAGTCAGTTAGTAATTTTTTAAAAAAAGCTTCATCTTTTCCGTATCTAGTGGAGAATATTTCTATATCTTCACTATGGGTAAGATTTAATCCACCATCGCCAGCTATGAGAAACTTTTTTCCCACTCCAGAACTTTGATCATAAAGATCAACAGCGTATCCTTTTTTTAATAGTTGATAGGCGCAAAAAAGGCCCGCAGGACCTGCGCCAACTATGGTGACTTTATTCATTATCTAAATCCCCAAATTTAATTTTAATTACTTCTTCTTTCTCAGAGATAGCTAAAGATAATGTTTCCATCTCTTCAAAAAGCTTCTCTATTAAGTCTTCCGTCTCTTTTAACTCTTTGGAACACTTTGATATTTTTTCCCCATCACTTGTATTTGAGGCCTCAATTAAACTCTTATTTAAACTCTCTACCTCTTCTTCTTTCTGACAAATTAAAAGTTCTACTTGCTCCAGCCTTTTCTTTAAAGGGCCTAAGAGCTGAGATTTCTCTTGATTGTATTCGGCCCTTAGACGTTTACTCTCTTTTTTAGAAAGCTTGGGTTTTATCTTCTTTTTCCCCCCAGCTTCTTCTTCCCAACCAATTTTTTCTAAGAAACGGTCATAGCCGCCATCAAAAAAGAAGGCACCTTCTTTATTGAAAACAATTAACTTATTAACCACATTTTTTAACAGCAGTTCACTGTGGGTAACCAGCACCACCGCTCCTTTAAAGTTTGTAAGTTCCTCTGTTAGCGATTCAATACTTTCAATATCTAAATGGTTGGTGGGTTCATCTAAAAGTAATAAATTGGCGGGATGGGCGAGGATTTTTCCTAGTAGCACTCTACTTTTTTCTCCCCCACTTAACACTGATATTTGTTTTTTGGCGGCGTCCCCTTCAAACATCATGGAGCCACAGATAGAGCGAACTTCTTTATAGCTCATATCATCATTACATTCTGCGATTTCTTGTTCAATGGTATTTTTTTGGTGCAGGCGCAAAATATTAGTCTGTCCAAAATGTCCTTTTTTAACTGAAGGATGAAAACTTATTTCACCAGTTATTGGTTTTAGCTCTCCTGCTATTATATTTAAAAGGGTGGATTTTCCCTGCCCGTTTTTGCCAATAATACCGATCCGATCATTTTTTTCAATACTAAAATTTAAATCTTTAAACAGCCATCTTTTTTGATCAAAGCTCATACTTAGATCTTCAATTTTTGCAATAAATTTCCCTGGGCATGGAGTGAAATGAAATTTAAATCCCAAATCCCCCATTCCTTCTAGCGCCTCAACCTTATCCATTTTTTCAAGTTGCTTCACCCTACTCTGTGCCTGTTTGGCCTTAGATGCCTTGGCCCTAAAGCGATCGACAAAGGCCTGAAGTTCTTTTTGTTTTTTATCTTGATTGGCGATGGTCTTTTGGATGATCTCTGCTTCTAGAATCATCTGGTGATAATAGTCCTGGGTTTTACCTTTCACTTTTTTTAACATCTGATAGTTTATTCCCATCACGTGAGTACAAACTTGGTCCATAAAAATTCTATCGTGGGTAATGATGATCACTTCACCGGGGTAGCTTATAAGAAATTTTTCAAGCCACCTCAAAGAGAGGATATCTAAATAGTTGGTGGGTTCATCTAAAAGTAAAAGATCTGGTTTTCCTAGTAAGACCTTGGCGAGCTGTATACGAATCTGATAGCCGCCGGAGAAGGTTTTAGGTTCCTTATCCATATCCTCAACCGTCATCCCCAGACCCATGAGGATTTTTTCTACTTTATATTCATCATACTGCTCATCTACAGGCAGAGACTGAATGCATTCTTGCATCACCGTATCTTTTGAAAAAGAGATATGTTGATCTAGTTTGCCAATCTTGTAATTTTTAGGGATTTTTACTTCGCCACTATCTGCACTTTCAGCTCCACAGATAATCTTTATTAAAGTGGACTTACCAGTGCCATTTCGTCCTACCAACCCTACTTTATCTCCCTTACTTAAATTAAAGGAAAGGTCTTTAAAAATAGACTGTGCGCCGTAGGATTTATTGAGGTTATTTACTTGAATCATTAAGGTTTGATTTATCCTATTTAGGGTTGCATTAAAAGGAAAAATCGCCTTCTTAACCTTTCTTCATTTCTTTGACATTCAAATTCCAAAACATCAAAGCTTGGTAATACCCTCTCTAACTCACTAGAATCGCATTAAAACCTGAAGGGCCTTAATCACAAGTTTTTTATCTATAAACAAAAATAATTTCAAATTTTGAGATTATTTTTTATTAAAGTACAATATTAAGTAGAGATGAAACGGTATTTACTTTTAGCTATTATTTTTCATACCAACTCCATGGCCATGGAATATTCTGGAAGGGTCTTTCACCCCATATGTCGTCCATCGCTTGCACACTGTAGTATTGATAGAACTTCCCTAATGATATTATCTTCTAAATATAAAAATCTTTTTTATGATCTTGATCTCTGTCGGTTTGGAGTATCGGGTAAATATTGCTTTAAGGGTAGGTTAATTATAGGCCCCCAGCATCATCCGCTACAAGAGATAGAAATGATATTAAACAAAACCAACTGTACTGACATTGCAGATACGGTAAATGAAATTTCTATGGGTGGTATAGATTGTAAATTAAAATGTTCACCATTTAGGGGATATCGCCGTGGACAGAGAGAAAGAGATATTTTAACTCTTCTTTATAAAGATAGAAAAGGACCCAAACCCTTCCTTCTTAAAGGTCATTGCAGGCTTAAATAATCTATTTAGGAGCATATATTCAAAGAGTCAAAGTTATTCTAATTCATAATCAAAGACAGGATTTGCCTGGATGGTTTTTTTAACGGGGCAGCTCTTTAATGTTAGCATTAATGCTTTTTTATATTTTTCAGGAAAGGTTTCTGGAAGCTTAAGATGAATTTTAAATCTCTTATGATCTTTACAGTCTGGGGATTTGATCATTTCTGTACTTATCGCTATATCTTTATATTCAATTCCACGTGCGATACAAAACTCTCTAGCATAATGTCCACTACAAAGACCTATTGAAGCTACAAAATAATCATAAGGTTCAGGAAATTGGCCTAGACCTTCATTCTCTTCACCTATGTCTGCAATTATTTCTAAATCTTTATATTTAGCGATTTTTCTTTTGTTTTCCATTAGCTTTATATCAATTTTCACAAATCCCACCTTAGCTAGTTTACCGTTTATAAAACTTAACACTAAGGTAGTTTCTATTTGATGATATATGATAGATTTTTAACTAATAGTGATGAAACAAAAAAGGGGGGGGCCAAGCTATTTCAGCGCGTTGCCTAGTCCGATCTTTCTCCGTTTCTTTGGAAGTCCAGGCCATTCAGATTCCAAGGTATCAAGTCTTTCAAAAACTACCTTAAATAATTTACTAGTTCCTTTTTCTAGATGGGTCACCCGCTCGTTCAGATCTTTTTCTAAGAGCAAAAAGCTTCGAAGCTTGGTGAATATTCTCATTATGGAAATATTAACTTGGATGGCCTTTGAACTATTTAAGACAGTTGAGAGCATGGCCACGCCATTTTCCGTGAATAGATAAGGTATTGCCCTCCTCTTGTAATTCCAGACAGTTGTAGGATTTGCGGTCACAAATTGTGACCGCAGACTTGCTAACTCACTAGAATTACATTGGGACATAAAGTCTATTGGAAACCTCTCACTGTTTCTTTTAACCGCTTGATTCAATACTTTTGTTTCAACTCCATATAGCTCTGCCAAGTCACTATCGAGCATGACCCTTTGGCCTCTAATAATATAAATTTTATTCTCTAAATTTTTTAATGTAACTTTAGACATATTAAACTCCTCTCTTCAAGGAGGAGTTTCTATAACCATCTATCTAAGATCAATGAATTGTCGGGAATATTTCACTTTTGAAAATCAAAATCTACTTTGGGGCATTATCCTGATACTTAACCGCAAGCTCTCGCATACTCTCGAAGAGCTTAACTTCCGAGCAAGTCCCCTCTTTTACATAGACCCACTCTTCGCTATCAAACAGAATGAGTCGCCACCCTATTTTCCATTTCTCGGTAGGCGTCTCTAATCAAGGCAACAAAATATCTGTGCCAATGCATAATATCGTGCTCTGATTTATGCCATTTATCACCAGAAGACTTTTTAAGAGCGTCGTAATATCCCTTTTCCTCATCTTTCGTGTTTTCGATCAGTCTCTCTAAGCTTATATATCTCCCAACATTAAAGGAGGACTTATAGAGTAAAAGTAGGGTGAGAAGCCTTGCAGTTCGACCGTTGCCATCTCTAAAGGGATGGATAGACAAAAAATCTAAAATAAAGGCAGATATCAATAATAATTGAGGGTGAACTCCATCACTACTCCACTCTTGATACTTTTCAATAAGCTGATTCAAGTAAGGCCTAGTATCTGCTACTTCAACAGGGTTGAAGCGATCAATCCATTCACCTGAGGCAAGTTGCTCTCTAATTGGTTTATTGCTTTTTTTAAAATGGCCTGCACCACTATTCATTTCACTTTTGAAGCATAGACCGTGCAATTTCTTAATTGTTTCAATACTTATCGGGATGGCCT
>QNFX01000068.1 GCA_003650125.1 Campylobacterota bacterium | reverse complement strand
GGAGCATAAACCATGGCAAAATCAAGCTCAAATTTTTCATCAAATACTTGGGTTAAACCAGCAGTAATATGATGTTCAACGATTGCTGGAAAACCTAGGATGTTAAAAATGTTAATAGCTGCAAGTGGTCCTTCGTTTTTAAGAGCATTATCTCCTAGCGGGTTCTCACCATAGTTCCAACCAGCTCTTATTATAGAGTCGCTGACTCTATAAGACAGACCAATAGCGAAGACGTTTTGATCATCCCAGCCAAAACCTTCGTATCCATCAGCACCACTCCATTGAACTAATTTATAATCAAAGGAAGCAGTGAGTTTGTCGGCCTCATAGGAGACGCCTACTCCGATTTCACCTGGTTGTTCTAATTTATTGCTGGTGATAGGAAGTCCAAAGTTTTTACCAGCTTCAGTTAATTGGTAATCATACTCCAAAGTAGCAGGACTCATATAACTAGCACCAACAACAAAGTTATCAAATTCATAAGCAGCACCAATAATTACATGAGCTGTGAAATCGGTACTAGCACCTGGGGATATAAAGTTGGTGGGAGTAGCGTCAACCATAGCATTACTCATATTATAAGAGATCCCTAGAGATCCCATAACAACAGGTATACCAATTCCCAGTTTCCAACCCTTGTTGTGGTAACTTGCAACCGCCGCCATTTTAAGCAGAGATAGCGAAGTACTCATGCCAAAAAGTCCTCCGTATCCACCTGCCTGTCCATCAGTAATACTATCTCTATAATCAGTTCCAAGCCCGGTTGTTCCAAAGGCCCCAACACCGAATGACCAATGTTCACCAAGGTCAACTAAAAGACCGATAGATGGAATGAAGAAGAAGTTAGAGGCCGAGTCAAATGATTTTCCTACGGCTTCGTTTTTTGCCTCTATCCAAGGCATGAAGGCGCTGGCGCCGAAACCAAATTCAATCTCTTTGGGAGTTTCAACCATGGCCGGGTTTTTTAACATTGCTTCAAAACCAAGGTTTTTTACGGCAATACCCGTACCACCCATGGCCCTTGATCTCGCACCGAAGGCGATCATGTTGTCACCGTTTGTTGCGAATGCAGGTAATGAAAGGAAAAAAGGTAAAAGTAAGATGAGAAGTTTCTTCATAAAAGCGCCTCCATAGTGAGAAGAAAAGATTGAGTTTATTTAGAATGCTGAAATAAATTACCAGGACATCACCTTGTAACGCAGTAGTTTATGAAGTCAACTCTTTAAACAACCTTAGTAAATTCTAATACTTGAAAAAGAGGTTGGGAAAGGAAAATTTATAAGTTTTTCCAAAAAGTTAGATTAATGTAGCGACTGTAAGAGAATGGGCATAGGTTTTGACCCAAGTAATAGGTAAGTAGATGTGACCAGCATCTTTCCAACAATTTCCCCAAGAGTTTTTGACAACAAAATAACCACCCCCAGGGCCTCTTGGAGCTGTAGCTGGTAGATTTTTGTTTTCCACCACTGCTAACACCAGGACCGTATGCCCACCACGATTTTCTTCATGGGACCCTAGGTATTGTACATAACCATTTACTGGCGCCTTATCAAAAGAGGGATTGATCGGAAGAGAAAGTTTCATGGGAAGTTTTAAGGTTGATGCCAACTTAGCAATAGCGGCCGAGAAATCAGTATTAAAGATATTCCAAATCTGAGTATGACCCTTTTTGTAGGAATAGCTCATGGGAATATTTAAGTTTTTAATTATTCCGTCTGGGTGAGGGCCACATCGGTTTTCTTTAGCTGTTGTGGTAATAGCATTGTAAGGTCGGATAAGTTTTGAAATGCTTGCAATGTCTCTCGTTAGCCTAAAAATCGCTTTTGTAATGATTGTTACATCTTTTCTTTCAAGTGATCTGGGAGTTCTAATTAGTCTGCTTCTTAGATATTTTTTTGGGAGCTTGGCATATAGAAGTTTGTAGAGGTTTAGCTGATTCTTCCTGTGGGAGAAATACTCTAAAGAATTTGCTAGTTTTGCGTAGACAAACTCTTTACCCATAGTTTTTACGACTTTTTCTCTACCTTTATTATCAAATATAGTGTGGAGATAGTTTTTACCATTTCTTTTAACTAAACTTGCTTTTTTAGTGAGCTTGTTTAGCAGCAGAGGCCTTTCTTTCAGCATGGTATTTACATATTGAATATTAGAATTTGCAGCGACAGAACTTATTGTAAGAAGTGCTAAACAAACCAATAGCTTTTTCATCAGCTTTCCTTTTTAAACTTTTAGGTATTTTGGCCATAAAGATGGTATTTTAAAAGCGAATTCTCATTGGAGGAGAGCTTGGAATTTTCTATCGTCTATATTTTGGCGATAACGCAACTAGTGGTGTTTTGGTCTTGGGGCGATATTGCGTTAAAGTATGATAAAAATCTCAAACGATATACTTTGAGTACCCTCTTAGGAGCTTTATTTATATGGCTTGGGCTCTCTAGCTATTTTTCTATCAAAGGTGATTTTCTCAGAAATTCCTATTACTTTTCTACTTTAATAGGGTTGATGATTCCGCTTTTAATTATTTATTTTGTTTCTCTTTGGGATGATTTTCAAGAACTTTTTAAGGCCATGGCCTTTGTTGTTCCTTTTCGCTACTTGGTGGGATTTCAGGCGCTAAGAATCCTCTCTCTTGGCACCATCATAAAATATTATCAGGGACAGCTACCACTACATTTTTTTATTCTAGGGTCACTTCCTGATTTTTTCTTTTCTTTAAGTGCTTTGTATTTATTTTTTTATTACCGAGGAGGAGGACATCCTACAAAGAAATTTATCCAGTGGAATATAATCGGTATTATAGCTTTTACCGGCGCTGGAGTAAGTATGTATTTTAGTATTCCAAGTCTTTTACAAATAACTGACACTGGCCCTAATTCTACTTTGATTTTTAATTTCCCCATGGTCTTGGCACCGACTTTTACCGTACCTTTGTTTATAATGGGGAATATGCTGGGAATTTTAAGTGTTAAAATGAGGATTAAAACAAGATGAGAACTGCAATCGTTTTTGGTGCTACAGGATTGGTAGGAAGTGAATTATTAAAACAAATTCTCGATGACCCCGATTATGGCCGGGTTATAATTTTTGTTAGAAGGACGACGGGAATCACCCACGAAAAATTAGAAGAAAAAATAATTAACTTTGATGAGCTGGAAAAGTACTTTGAGTTTTTTATCGTTAACGATGTTTTTTGGTGTCTGGGAAGTACTATTAAAAAAGCGGGTTCCAAGGAAGAATTCAGAAAAATTGACTTAGAATATCCTTTAATGGTGGCAAAAGATGGCAAGGCCTATATAGAAAATTTTGTTTTAATCTCTGCCTTAGGGGCCGACGCAAAATCTAGTTTTTTTTATAATAGGATTAAGGGAGAGTTGGAAAATAAGCTTGAAGCATTAAATCTGAAAAGACTCATTATAGTTAGGCCTTCTCTTATTTTAGGTGATAGGAGTGAATCTCGAAGGAGTGAGAAAATTGGCCAGATGATAATGCCTTATTTAAACCCGTTTATTCCCAAGAAAAACTGGCGGGCGATTAAGGCCTCACGGATAGCTGAGGTCATGCTTAAGCTTAGAAAGGGTGACACAGGTATTGATGATTTGAAGTTTAAAATCTACTAACGCCACTCATCTGGCAATTTGTAAAACTTTTTAGGGATAGTATTTTTAATTTCAAAGCCTTTGAATTCTGTAAATCTATAATCAGCGTACTGAGCATGACATTCCATACAGGATTTTATCATTCCTTGATATTTTTCAAGCACAACTTTGGCATCTTTTTTCTTTGCTGCTTGGGCCATCTCACCGGCCAGTTCATGAAAGTAGCGATCAAGTGCTATAAATCCTTTTGGGAGGTATCTCTTTAAATATTTTTTATCTTGATAAGACATCTTTTGCTTTAATATATAATTTTGACTCATTTCATCGGCCACGGATTGGAGCATTTGCCATTTTCCCCGAGAGATTCCTTCTAAAACCTGATTCATCTTTGATTGTAAATCAAACATTTCAGCAGATAGATTTTCTTTGAAGTTTTCCGGGAGCTTAAATTTTCGTTCTAACTGCTTGTCATAGTTGGCAGCAAATAGAGTAAAGGAAACTAAAAGAAGTAAAGAAAGAAGCTTTTTCACACAATCCCCCTGAGCAGTTATAAATTAACTCTTTATGTCTAAGACACCCAATGACCTAGGTCATTATGGATACCATTTTGTACTATAATTAGGAAAAAATTGTAATTCTATTTTAAGATATTTATTTGATTGCCTCTGATCTCTAGTGCCTGAGCTTGCCCACCATAAAAGTGGCTCATTCCTACATCAACACGCCAGACCATTTCATCACAAGCATTGTTAATACCATCAAGTTGAACTGTGTGGGCAACGATCATTCTCTTTACCCCTAGGATTTTAAGTGATTCCTTAAGTAGTTCACAGTTAGCAGGCCCAGTGTTGAGAGAGAAGTGCCTGCTCCAAAGTAATCCATCATTTGTATAAATTCCATTAGGAACATTTGGGATCTTTCCCTTTAGAAATGCTCTGGTTTCCTGATTGATTTTAGATATTCCATATTTGGCCCATTTGGGAAGAATTCCACCATGGACAAATACACTGTCGCCTACAATCACTGCGACATTGTGATTGGATAAAATATTACTTACTTGTCCCCCAGGAAAAAAGGCAATGGATCTTCCTTTTTGTCCTTTTGGTATTTTGAGTAGCTTTTTTTGAAGTGGGGGAGAGATAGGGGTGGTAAATTTAGAAAACTTAGAAAGGCCAAGTGGTGTAACAAATCTAAAGTCTAAAACAGCATTCATGATTTCATGATTACCTAAAAGTGTGAGAACTTTCCCTCCCATTTTTACAGCTTGGATAGATAGTTTTTCCAGCAGGGTGATAATTTCCAGTTCAAAGTCTCCACGATCTGTTTGGTCTCCCACTTGAACTAAAATGGTGTTCTTCCCAGTCCAATTATTTTTATCATCGATTAGATTGGCGATCCTCAGTACCCGTTTTAATGCGAAAATATCTCCATGAAGATCCCCTATGGCCACTATCCTTTCAGCGGAGTGAACAACATCGGGGTCAGGAGTCCTGGCCCAAGCAGTATTTATAATAAGAAATAGAATGAGGATTTTAATATAGGCCATGACTAAATGTTACTATAAAAAGCAGCACCTTTTCTACAGTTATTTTATTGAAGAATATAAAAGTTCTGGGGTTAAACAACTATCAATATAGTTTTTTTACTGGATTTTGTTATGAGAAAAAATATTCTTCTAGGATTTGTATTTTTTCCGATGTGCAAGGGAATGGAAAGCAGCAGCAAGAGATGGCAAATATTTAAAAAAACGAGTCTTTAAAAAAGATAGGCTTATTGAAGTGAATTCTAAACAAAATTGTGAATGGAGAGGGATGAAGTCCTCTAGAAACCATTCTTACGATTGTAAAATTACAGGATTTTGTAACAAGCTATTGACCGGTGAAGGAGCTACCATCCAATTTGAGGATGCTCAGATTCAACAAAAATTTAACTCGCAGAGAAATAGATGTTTTAATCTTGAAAACATTCATCCTGGTGATAGTGATTAAAAGCTTTATTTATTGTTTTTTTTATATATATGAAGCACCTATAATCAGCTAGTTACATCATTTGTCAGGCCGAATGCTTTTTAGTTTGCAATGACCGTAAGTATTTGTTATTTAGATGAGGTTATTAACACTGCAACTGTGTTCCGAGATTTTTCCCAGGTTTTCTGTCGAACTTCTCTTGAGCGAGTGGCCGAACCATTTTAGAGAGGAAATCCAAATGGGTAGAAAATTGTATGTGGGAAACCTTCCCTTTTCAGCAACTGAAGATCAACTAAAAGACATGTTTGGAGAAGTCGGCACTGTCGAATCTGCAAAACTTATCACTGATAGAGATACAGGACGAAGCAAAGGCTTTGGTTTTGTAGAAATGTCTAGTGATGATGAAGCTCAAGGCGCCATTGAAAAATTTGATGGTCAAGACTGCGATGGCAGAGCTATGAGAGTTAACGAAGCTAAACCAATGGAACCACGAAGTGGTGGATTTGGTGGTGGTGGCGGTGGTGGCCGTGGCGGTCGTTACTAGTCTTTAAAAATTTTAATTAAGATTAAGGCACGGAGCTCTTCAAAAAGTTCCGTGCCTTTTTTTATTTTACGAGCTTAACTTTTTTACTCTTTAGCGCCTCTATTCCACCTTTTAGATTAAATACATTCTCAAACCCAAGCTTTTTAAGTAATCCAACAACGGCATTACTCCTATGACCACTGTGACAGTAAATCAGATAGTTTTCACTTTTGTTTAGTTTAGAAAGTAGCTTTTTTAGATTTGGATCATAGGCATTTATATTAAGGGCATTAGGCAAATGACCAGCTCTAAACTCGCGTGGAGTTCTCACATCTAGCAGGGTTAATGTTTTAGGGTAGCTTTTCCATTCCTCGACAGTGATATCGCTAGCGTAAGTAAGAGAAAACCAGCTTAAGCATATGATGGTTAAGATTATTTGGATCATGTGACTTTTTCTTTGTGGTTTATAGCATAGCTATCTTTTCCCTTTAGAAAAGGCTGAATCAGCATCCAATAGATGTTTAAGTATTTTGATTTCCTAAAAAGATCAATTCCTATAGTCATCTTTAGCTGCCCATCTTTTGGTTCTTTCAAATATGTACCAAGGAGACGGTCCCACCAAGGAAGATTAAATCCAAAATTACTGTTGGTTTCATTTATATAAACAGAATGATGAACTCTGTGCATGTCTGGGGTTACAATAAACAACCTTAAATACTTATCAATCTGAGGTGGAATATAAATGTTTCCATGATTAAACATAGCTGTAGCATTAAGGAGTATTTCAAAAATTACTACTGCCAGTGGTGGTACTCCAAGTAAAAAGATGATTGATAGTTTGATTATCATGGACAGTACAATTTCTATTGGATGAAATCTTGCTCCGGTTGTTACATCATAATCTAAATCAGTGTGATGCATCCTATGTAACTTCCAAAGTGTTGGAACAGCGTGAAACATTACATGTTGAAGGTAAATGGCCAGATCAAGTAGTATCACGGAGGCAATCAAGGCGACGTTGGTAGAGACATTGTACTGATTAAAAAGCCCCAGAGAGTTTTCTTTTACTAAATAGGCAAAACCTACAGCTGTGGTAGAAAAAACAAGTCGAAGTACGATGCTGTTAAAAAAGACTATTCCTAAGTTTGAATACCAACGAATCCATTTACTCTGTGTTAAAGGACGCTTGGGGAAAATAATTTCCCATAGTGCTACGATCCCAAAAATACCAAAGAAAAAGCTTAATCTTAAAATTGTTTCATTGTTTAATTCCATATATCCTCCAATTTAAATATTATATCAGAGGTTGCAATTAGAAGAATAGTTGAACTCTAGAGATATCTATTCCAAGACCCAGGAAATTAACATTAATAAAAAACTACAAGTCACTGCAAATTTGAAATTAAAATGCGTCAAAGCAATTGTGTGGTCTTAAGGAGATAAGTTGGCAGTCAAGGTAAATCCAGGGGGCCAACTTATCTACTCGATATCTAAATAAAAATTGGCCATGCTATATAGTAAAAGACGTCCACCGTTTATTCACAATGTCTTCTGCTTCCATTAAGCGGATAACTTCCTCGGCAACATCTTCACTGAGTTCTAAGTGTGTGGAAAAGCCCACGCATGAGGCGTTAATCTCTCCCAGAACATATTTATCTTTTCCGGTATCTTTATCCGTATCTAAAATAAAATCTGCTGTCCAAATTAAAGGGATTTCATATCCACCAAGTTTTTCAATAATCGCGTTTAAATTATTTTGAATGAGCCTCATTAGATCAGGCCACTTTTCTGGAGAGTCGTAGGTATACTTTGCTCCTGAAAATAAAGTCGCTGAAAACGCATCTGGAGTATCTGCTGGCTTCTTATGTACAATGTTAACAGGTTTTTTTCTTAGCATGAAAACTCGAATTTCTCCCTCTTTAATTCTTTCGAGAAAAGGCATGTCAAGTAGCATACCGCTAGGTCCTTCAAGATATTGAACACAAAAATCTATAAACTCACTAAGTCTCATAGTCTCAACATGGTTATCTTTTGCCTCTGTACACTTAACCTTCGAATCGAGTGAAACTTCCTCAGAATTTGTGCTTTTTCCGGGTTCAATAACTTCCACCCGCCAAATGCCCTCTCCTGTAGATCCACGATTCTGTTTTAAAACTCTAACGCCTGTTGCTAGCGTTTTAATAAAATTTTCTTTAAAATCTTCAAAAGAATAATAAGAATAAACATCGTTGGGAACCAAATCACTCTCTTTCAGTTTTTCAACTGCATTTTTTGCACCGTAACTAACCATGGCGTCGGGATGAGGCAATCCCTGAATTCCATTTTCTACTAATTCTTTTAACATCTGAAAATATCCGGTCTCATCTTTTAAATTTCCCGGATTCACGCGACTGATATAGGCGCCTGCTTTAGTTACGATATGACGGTAGATCTCACCTCGGTTTTCATCAGAATAAAAAATAATCTCTGCAGACCACTTTTTTTTCCTTAAAGAGTCTGCAATGGCCCTTGAATCCACCCGGTACCCATAGGCCCCTTTATCAGTTCCGCCCCTCGCTTCTAGTATCACAACATGAGTTTTCATCTTTTTCTCTCCTAAAATCATATATTCTTTCATCTGAACAACAAGTATTTAAAATATCAAAAAAATATTGATAATATAAATTGCATTTTACTATATATTTGATAGTTTATATCTATCAATGAAACTCATTCAGCTAAAACTTTTCCGAGATATTGCCTACGAAAAAAGCTTTGTAAAAGCAGCTCAAATAAATTTTATGACCCAGCCCTCTGTCAGCGTTCATTTAAAGCAACTGGAAGAAGAGCTTGGAGTCCGCCTTTTTGATCGTGTCCCAAGGCGAGTCATACTCACTCCAGAAGGAAAAGTTTACCTCCAGCATGTTGAGGAAATTCTAAATAAATGCGACAATCTCTTGGCCCTTCCAGGAACCTTAGGAACCTCTCTGAAAGGAGAAGTCAGAATTGCCTCCATTCACAGTATTGGAATGTATGAACTAGGCCCCTTCCTCAGAAGTTTCATGCAGCAGTACCCTGGCATCCGAATTCACCTCGAATATCAGGCCGCCTACAAGGTGTATGATCTTGTACAAAAAAGAAAAGCTCATCTTGGAATGGTTGCTTATCCTGAAAAGCATATTAAAATCCAAAGCATCACTTACGGAAAAGACCAATTAGGGCTCATTGTTCCTGCGAACCATCACCTTGCCCAAAAAGATCGAATTCGTCTTCAACAAATTGAGGGGGAGCCCTTTGTTGCTTTTGAAACTAGCACTCCCACTCGAGAACAGATTGATAAATTTTTGAAAAAAAAGAACATCCAAACAAAGATCAAAATGACTAATAATAATATCTACGCATTAAAAAAAGCGGTAGAGGCCGGCATAGGGATTTCTTTAGTCCCTTTAAGCACCGTAGATGACGAAGTTCAAAGAGGTACAATTCGCAAAGTTAAAATTGTGGGTATGAATCTGTATCGACCGCTGGCCCTTTTGATTTCTAAAAAGTACCCGGTAAATCAGGTCACTGAAGTTTTTATGGATGCGCTTTTGGCCTATAATAACTAACAAGGAGAGACCTGAAGTTATCAAATCGATCTGATAACTGGTGGAGTAAGCATAAGAACCCGTAATCCTTATAACTCTACCTGGTAATTTACATTGATGAGGGGAAAGCACCTGGAATCAGGCACTTATATTGTTTATAATCAGCACCTAAGGTATGGGAAAATAGTACCATAATTTTTTTTCAGAAAAAAGTCCAACTTTTGATACGATATAAAGTAATAGAAAGTTTAAAGTGGGGGTAAAATTAAATGTCTGATACAAATATAAAGGTAAAAATAAAAATAAAATTTCTTATCCAGGATCACAAAAAAATCATCACAAATTTAGAAGATATGAAAAACTTCCTAAATGAAAAGGACATTTTCGAAAATTCTGAAGTTATTTTTATATTACTGGCAAAACTTACAAAATTAATCACTATGCATCTTGGACTTGAAGATAAATATGTCTACCCCCAATTATTAGAATCTGATGATCCCAAAATAAATGCCACAGCAAATAAGTTTAAAAATGGAATGGGCGATCTGGGTAAGGTATATGAAAAATTTGTTAATAAATGGGATTTACCAAAAAAAATTCAAGAGAACCCCCAAGAATTTATAAATGAAATGAATGGGGTGATTCAGGTGCTTACCAAAAGGATAGCTGCAGAAGAATCCGATCTCTATCCCCTGGTTGCTTAATCTCCAACATCTTAGAAGATATTCTTCACTCAAGGCAAAAATGGTGAAAGGCCATTTTCGGATATCCAATTACTCCAAAATTTCAATTTGTAATATTAGAAAACCTAGATTTAGAAAATCTAATGGTCTAAAAATATATTTTGGTGGAGGTGGTGGAATTTTGCTAAAAACCTGTAATCCTTAAATTTGCAAATCTTAAAAAATACAAGTCACTACAAAATTACTTTTTCAGTCCTATTCTTTTTCGTCTTTTAGGTAACACGGGTGTCTCGCTCTCAAGTTTATCGAGTCTTTCAAATACAATCCGAAACATTATATCAGTACCTTTCTCAAGTTTTCGAAGTCTTTCAGACAAGGTTTCATCAGAATTTAATAATGCTCTTATTTTTACAAAAGTTCTCATAATAGAAATATTTACCAAAGCTGCTTTTTTACCCTTCAAAACAGATGAAAGCATAGCAACCCCTTGTTCTGTAAATACAAATGGCCTATATTTTCTTCCTTTAACGGTCTCATTAAAGATCACAAATTGTGATCTTAGGGATATAAGTTCTTGATTTGACAGCTGAAACATGAAATCTGGCGGAAAGCGATCAAGATTTCTTTTTACTGCCTGATTTAGAGATCTTGTTTCAACTTCATAAAGCTCGGCCAAATCGCTATCAAGCATTACTTTTTGACCGCGGATTACGTAGATCATTTTCTCAATTAATTTTGGGGTTATTTTTTGTATAAAAGGGAAATATCAAAAAACGAAATTAAAAGTCATGAGACTATTTAGTATTTTTCATTTATGAAATTTTGGTGGAGGTGGTGGAATAATTCTAAGAACCCGTAATCTTTAATTTTGCAAATTT
>QNFX01000067.1 GCA_003650125.1 Campylobacterota bacterium | reverse complement strand
TAGACACCTCGGTGCTCTTCAATCGCCATTTTTTCATTTAACATTCGCGAATTAGAGAGGGTGTAAGATGATCCTTTTTTATAGTTTACATTGTAAATAAAGGGGATGGAGGCACTTCTTACTTTTCTAAAACCAGTAGTTTTGTTTTTACCCTCAGATAATTTAATAATATGTTTGCGATATTGTTTGTTCTTTGAGTAAAACTCTTGAACTTTGTTCACTTTACCTCTAATCATCAATTCATAAATCTCTTCCATTTTTTTATCGACTAGATTGAATCGATAGAAAAAATTTTTGTCGTAATCTCTGAAATGTTCATTAGCAACTTTTGTCACAACCGCAGTTAATCCGATGCCAAAAGTGTGAATATGCCCTTTGACAATCTTAACTGTCGCAGACTGAGGTCCTACCTTTTGTATCTCCACACCCCATTTTCCCTGGCCCACATAACTTACTCCGGCCTTTAAAAATGGAAAACCGATTCCAGCAGTAAATCCAACCCCACCTTTAGTTAAATAAGCGATCGAATCTCCAACAACATATTTATTTAAGATTTTTAAGTTTTTTGGTATCTTTGGTGATTTAGCTTTTTTTATTGCCACGATTGAAGGATAAAATTTATTGATGGTGGTTCCCTTGTCGACTTTAGCAGAGATACCAATAGATATCCCACCAGATGCCAATTCTCCAACGACGCCAACTCCAAGGCCTATATTCCAATCAGATCTTTGAATTACTCTAAAACCTGCATTGTTCACTGCTTTTTTTAATGCTTGGCCAGGTTGTACTATCGCCGGGGAACCCACCGCCACAATTCTTTTAAATTTATAATAATCACCAATGATAATAGGAAAGGCATTTACGCTTTGAAAAATACCATTGGCCGTATTTATGGCGGCCTTGTCGTATTCATCATTATCGGCCCCACCATCCCAACCACCTCCGCTGTCTGGTGGAGTAACAGAAACCCAGCAATTACAACCTGGATCCCAAGTGTCTCCTCCCCCTGGAAAGTCATAAGAGTTAACTAGTGGTGAAACTAATATAAGTAAAATAAATATTATTGATTTCATCGTGATACCTCAGGAAATTATCGGATAATTGACTTGATTTATTGAGTTCCAGTAAAGGCCCCGCAATCAAATACGGTTAAACCAGTGGTGGGGTTGGATTGTAGATCTTCGGGAACACAGTAAACATGATTATTCCACCGAAGTCCGGCATTATAAAAATCAGCGATTTGTTTATTAACTGCACTTGTTTCTAAATCATCAACTACAAATCTTGAAACATTTGCTTCATTATCCTCATGGCCTGGTACTTTTAAATTTGAGATCGCCACACCACGTCCCACTTTTCCTGAAGCACAGACTTGATTGACACAAGCAAGCTCTTCAACAGTTGAAGTACTAACAAGATAGCCGGTTTCCTGGTCAACTTGATTGGTTCCAATATCTCCTGCTTCACTAGATACATATCTATTAAAATAAATGGAAACATCGGTGTAATCGGGTAGGGCACATTTGTTAGTATTTGGATTTATAAAACCGGTACAACAATTATTGGGATCGGCACCTAGTTCGACAGCGCTCCCTGCAGGTAAACAACAGGTAACAGTATCAGGAGAAAATATTTTTTTTATATCGGGAGCAAAATTATCCATATCTAGTGCGGAGTAATATAATTGAGCTAAATCAGAATTGCTTCCATTGAGACTATATTCAGCATTAAATTGATTAATTTCTTCTAAAATATTGGGTCTAGGCCCCGTGCCGGCAAGTGATTGTAGTTCAGGAGTTGTAGAACAATAAATGGACTCATCTTTGGTTCCTAATACGGAAATTTGAGGAATACCTGTTAGTTCTAAAGTTCCTATCCAGTTTAAAATCGGTAGGGCCTCGTTATCACTGATACTTCTTGCCAAACATGTTGGGTCCGCTGGAGATTCAGATTCACTGCAGGAAAATTGGGGATTATTGCAGTCTTTACCTTCGGTGCATACACGCCAATTGTAACAATTAAAATCTTTTTTATCTACCACCTGTGTTTTAGTAGGGCCCCACAAATGTCCACCACCATTTTCCTGATCATTAAAATTTCTAACCCAATGTCCTGAACAACATGTTTTAGCGGCCATTTCACTAAAAGTATTAAATTGGTAATCAAGATCGTTTTTTATTCCGCAGTTTCCAGACTCACATTTATCTTTTCCCATACCTTCTAGGGGAGGGAATCCATCTTTAGTCTCAGGATCATTGAATTTATTATAAACTGTGGAGATTCGGGAGTATCTCTTTTCATCATCTAAGTCTAAATCAATTCCTGGTACTTGAAAGTTGTTAAAGACTGGAAACATGGGATCAACTTCACTAATACCGACTTGGTCGATTAAACTTCCAATAGTTATATTTTTGCCAATTTCTCGGCAGCATTTGTTTCCCGAAAGGAAGTAATTAGGATTTTCAAGTTCAGCTTTTTCCATTTGCCCGCAGACTAATTCTTCTTGCCAGTATAAAATTTCATAGCGATTTAAGACGGAACTCCACTTGGTCAAATCATTGGCATCAATACCCTTGGCAGAAGCGGAGATAAACTCCGAAGGCCCACAATCAAGGTTCGTATGGCATGGGGAACCTGCCGCACGCAGACATCTATTGTATTGTAAGAAAGGTTGGGTTATTTGTTCTGATGAAAAGTTTTTTAATTTATCGATGCCTGACATGTTTTGAATAATATCAACTGAATTAGTAGGGATGGCCTGAGATCCTGCCAAAATTGCTAGTTCATCATTACCTAAGGCCTTGACAGCATCCTCACGATTTAAATTGTAGTAATTGATAAACTGATCATCTTCAATTTCTAAAATAGCACAAGAACTTAGATAATTTTTTCTGGCAGTATTTCCCTCAGGAGTATTCCCGATACCTAGTACCTGATCTCCATTAAACTCTTTCGCTGGACGCGTACTATGTTGTTCCTCAATACTTGTATTGGTTGAAAGAGGATCTCTCCCCGGTAGACAAATGGAGTTAACAAGATTGTACGCTAAGTTTGGTCTGGCGATGAGGTTAATTGTCTCTTCACCGTTATAAGAAAAAGGTCTAGTGATAATTCTAGATTGTAGACCAAAAGTATCTAGGTCGCTTTCTGGCGGAATTACAGCAGCATTTTGCGCATCTACTGAGCGTCCCCACCTGGCAATCTTATTATTAAAATCATTAACTAAAACTCCTTGCTCAAAATTTTGGCAATAATTGTTATTACTACAAGAGTTAAGGCCTGTGTTTTTCGTTCCACTATATAGGTTTGTTGAATCATCACGAGTATAATTAGGCACACAAGGGGCCCCTCTTCCACGATAAACACACCTTTTACTTCCACCAATTAAGCTGCCCCCAACAATATTTGTCATGCGAATTCTTTGCTCTTTTCCTAACTGTTCATCGGCATTGGAATCAAAAATAGGCCAGTTTGTTGTAGCATTAGATACCTCTTCACAAAGGTAATCATACCCAAGTTGAGTCATGCAATCTTTATCGGATTGGCATAAATGATATTGCTGACATTGGGCACCGGTGCTTAAAAAGTCATTGTTAACAGCAGACCCAGAAAAGGGAACATGACTTGCATCACTTACTACAATAGTAAAATTGTTTTCCGTCGTTAAATCACCAAAGTATGAGTTGATTGCTAAAAATAACCGATTAGATTTCGCTTTAATTCTTCTTTGTGTGCCAACACTAAACCACTGAACCCCATCAAATGAAGCGATTACTGATCCATAATCAAAACCATACCAATCGCGATTATAACCATTAGCAAAAAGGAAATGTTGGGCCGCCTGTCTGCTTTGTCTTTGATCTTGTACTTCACTTTTAGGTCTGTGACTCCAAGGAATCATTGTTGCCGGGAGGAAACAGGCCCTGCCAAAAATTAAATCATCAGCGCGATAAGTCGGGGTATTATTTCGACTGGTTTCTAGGGGGTCAGGAAGATATCCACCCCCTTGATGATTAAAATTATCAGGGAAGAGACGAGTAATTTGATTGTAATAATCGCGACCACAATTAAAACAGGTGGAAAAAATTCCGCTGTCTACAAAAATATCATAGGTTTTTCCCGTTTCTACCATTACTTCTGATGCTGGTTTTGCTGATCCTGCAAGTAAGGTATAAGAGCCATTGATCTCATTAAAACCAATATATTGGTCCACGTTATTGGGAGCTAGGAATTTAGTATCAAGATATTCAAATTTTTTGCCTTCCTGATCCGGAGTATTAATGTTCGTTTTTGCTTGGGCCACACCATTAATATCAAAGTATCTATTGGGGGTAGATTTAGAACTCAAATTTATAGACACTTGAAGCAACTGATCTTGATCTTTTCCCGAATAAGTACATTGGTAGTTAATTGGTGTGCTTTGATCTTGGTCTATTGATGAATAAACGGGTTTAAGCCAGCAGGGTACGGGTTTTCCAGCTTCTCCACCACAATCACATCTTCGATCAATTTCTTGTTGTGCCAGATTTTTCATCTGCATGACTTTATGTAAGCTAGTATTGACGAAAAATGATATTCTAACATTTTCGGTATCGCTTACTTGAAGATTATCTCCCAAAAACTCAATATAGGCAGGTTGGCCTTTGATCAATTTCCAATGAATATTAACCAGTTTATCAACTTCGTTGATAGTTACTTTTAAATTTCTATTTAAATCGGCATAAAATGGAATGAAGAATTTATTAGAGGCGGGGAAATGATCATTTATTTCACCTTCATTTTGTCCCTGAATATATTCTTTGAAACATTTTGCTAGATAATTATTTACCTCTTCACAACTACCATCAATTTTATAAGTGATTCTCAAGGTCTCATTTGTGGCCTCTTCAGAGGGTTCATGATTAATGGTGACAGACGTGGGATCTGTGAGATTATCGTTACTCGGTCCAAATTCTATTGCTCCAGGAATCACGTATTCATCTTGATCAAAGAGCGTGCTACCGGCATGAATAACTTTTAAAATACTAAGTTCTGAAATTCCTTTTTTTCCAGAATAGGTGCTCGTGAAATTTCTATCATCATTTCCAGTAAAAAAATTAGGGTAGAGAACATTATCATTTGAATCTGGAAAAACTATGGTACACCAGGATTCTTCTGCTAGTTGGGGAGTAGTACACTCATAGAGTTCTTTTCTTGTCTGAAGTCTGATGACGGCCTCATCTTCAGGGCTTGGGTCTGGCATTTCAGTTGCCGGTGTCTCTGGTGAGGTACAAGCACCTTGGGAGATGGAACAGACAAAATAGAAATCGGGATAATCATGAAAGGCACAAGAGCTTGATTCTAAATCTCTTTGTGATTGTAAAAATAGATCAGCATAGATATCAACTCCTGGTTTTATCTGGCCATCTTTTACACAGATGCCACTACTACAACAATCAAATCCTTTAGCAGTACATTCATTAGAATTGGTGCAGGAAGATCCCAGGTTAGTGTCAGGAGATATAAATAAATCGACATCAAGAAAGTCATAAGTAACATTCATTACAGTAGATAGGCTATATCCCGAAGTTAATAAAAGCTCCGCTCCAGAGTCTATTAGCAATTGTGAGGGACAAGAAGGACATATATCTAATAATGAATAAGCTATTTCTTGATTAGGATATTTATTTGCAAGAGCTTGATTAATTCCTGATGTATTACAAAACTGACTGTTTTCTAAGTCAGAGTTAGGTTCTAAAAGATAAAAAAATTCTTGAGTGTTAGTGGCGAAATCATTGATATAAGTAGGTTTGGCCGCTTGGACAAAAAGATTTTTTTGTAAACTCTGCTCGTATCGACTTACCAAGCATACGACATCATTGCTGCCATGATTTCTTATATAATCATCAATTTCCCTTCCCATTAATTTTAATGTGGTATTGAAATTAACTGGGATATTAATCTTTGATGCCTGAATATCTCCATTTTTAAAATAATTAGTAGTAGAGGGAAATGTTGGAGGTACAGTAGGTGGTAATTCAACGGCCTCCTCTGTAATAGTACGATGAGAAGATAAATTAGGGCCACAAGATACGGCCATGGCCAGAGTTAGAATTAAAAGTAACAAACGCATGATAATTCTTCGGAATGAGGAGGGTATGCGTTGAAAATAAAATCTGTTTAGGTAAGAATTTCCACCGACTATTGGAGTCAGTTATCTCGCAAAAGAAAAAATAAGGTGAATAGCGCTTTTTGACTGAAAAGATACTTTAAATTTTTACGATTTCCCCTCAGCTGAATCATCTCAGATCCTGATTCCCCTTTATACCAATAACCAATTCCGAGGGTTCCAACGGGCTTTTTCGCCGTTCCACCATCTGGGCCGGCAATCCCAGTAAGAGAAATAGTTAGATCTGCTCCAAGTCTAATCGCCGCACCCTTGGCCATTTCCTTGGCAGTTTCACTACTGACAGCTCCGTGATCGTTTATGGTTTTCTCTTTGACCTTTAAAATATCACTCTTAATTTCATTGGTATAACTTATGATGGCCCCTAAAAAATTTGAGGAACATCCCGGAATATTAGTTAAACGATGGGAGACAAGGCCTCCGGTGCAGGATTCAGCAAGACCGATCATTATATTTTTTTTCTGCGCTAAGTTGATGATCATTCCTTCTAAAGATAAATCTCCATATTGCCAGACATGGTCTTTTAAAGGACTTTCATCGACTACATTTTTAATTTCTTTTTCAAATTGAGGATAGATATCAAGATCAATATTTGAAACTTCAATGTCTACTCCAAGAGCGTTAGGCAAAGAGGCCACTTTACCAAAATTTGCTAAGTTCTTCCATATCTCAGTATCTTTATGAAATATTGCTTCCTCTGGAACTCCAAAGGTTCTGATATTTATCCGGCCTAGTTTTTTGGTCACTAAAGAATATTTCTCTTCTAGTAACGGAAAAACCTCTTGCACCATCATGGCCTCAAATTCAATTGGCACACCTGGTAGACAAATAAAGGCATAATCATTTTGCAGATGCGCAAGCCCTGGTGCCAGGCCAGTAGGATTATTAAGCGGGGTAATAGTAGTTGGAATATGATGATACAAATTTGCTTCAGGAATCCAGGAAAGGTCTCTTCTTTGATAATTTTTTTTTACAACTTCGGTGGCCTCATTACTAATTGAAATATGTAGATTGAAAAATTTAGCGACAACATTTTTAGTGATATCGTCTTTGGTAGGACCTAGTCCACCACAAACTAAGGTGATTTTATTTTCAAATCCCTTAAAGGCCTCTAAAAGATCTGCTTCACAGTCTCCAACGACCTCAATATTTCTTAAATTAAGTCCTTTTTGGTGCAAAATCTTACCCAGTTGTTGTCCGTTTTTATCGGCAATTCTACCTGATAATAATTCATCTCCAATAACTATAAGTCTGATATCCATACATTTAGTTTGGGTCTAAGAAGTGTTTTAAGTCAAGAGCTTTAGTCGTTGCAAAAACTTTGAGCAAAGTTTTTTAGTGAATTTTCTTTACCAACAATTTTTTCATAATATTGCAAATTATCACAGGCCTTTTTAATCTGCCCCTTTTTTACAAAGGCAATAGCACTAGATTTTATAAAAGCACTATGTCCTGGATAGAGGGATCTTAATTTTTTAGAGATATCAATTACCTCATTATATTTCCCATAACGATTCGCCATTTTTACTCGTTGATAACAATTTTCCCACATATAAGGTGTAAGTTTGCAGGCCAATCCCATTTTGGTAAAATCGTTGGGATAATTTTTCGCTAAGTAGCGGGAGAGGGAATAGCTGCCGGTGCGAAAACCAATAAGTAAAAAAGATAATATTATGACAATCTTTTTAGCTTTGCGACCAAGGACTATCTCTTTTTGACCAGACAACCCAATCCCTAAACAAACAGCAGCAAAGAAAAAAGGATAGGGGAGTAACCAGGGAAAGCCGAATAAAAAATCAATGGTATAAAAAATCAAAACACCTAACAAAAAACGATTTAAATAACTTTCTTTTCGTTTTATGAAAGAACCAAAAAGTTTAGACCATAAAAATAAAATCATTAAAGCAAAAGGTAATCCAAATTCCACAGCTACCCGGAGAGGTCCCGAATGTGGGTCATCTCTATGGCGATGTTCTGTTACAAAAGGATCGTGTTTAATAGCATTCCTATAAGGGATATAAGAGATAGAAAACCTCCCCGGGCCAAAACCAAAAAAGGGTCTATCCTTAATCATGGCAAGAGAATTTAATACCAAGCTCCATCTTTGATCAAAACTAGATCTTTTAGTGTTAAGCAATCCCTTTGAAGTTAGTGGACTTCCGATTTGAGTAAAGGCGAGGGCGCCTAAGATCAAAAAAAGCGGGAGTAATACTTTAATTGGGATCTTTTTTTTCCACCGAGGTATGAAATAGGCCAAAATAATTCCTAAAATTACCATGCGGGAAAAAAGATAATAAATAAGGATCAGAGAGAGAAAAATTAGAACCAAATAAATCTTTTTTTTCTGTGTTTCCCATCCATAAAGCAGCAAAAGACAAGATAATGCTAAAAATTCACCGGTAAAAATAGTATTACCAAAAAATGAAGTAAAATTTCCGACGGGAAAAAACTCAAATGGGCCAGATAGAGGGATTTTAAAGAGTTGTAGGTATGAAATACATAAAACCAAAATTGTTGCCGGAAGATTAAACTTTCCAATTTGTTCTAAAAAATTATCAGGTGACTTTTGGGCAACATTGTATGTCACAAAGCATAGAAGCGTAAAACAAAGCATATCTAGCAGGAAAGGAGAGAGAGGGGCCTGAAAATGATAAATTATTATTAGTAAAAATAGACCTATAAATAATTTAGGTACTTTTATTTGGGGAATAGAGCGGGTAAAGGGCAATAAAAGAAGAGTAGAAAAGTATAGTAGAACCCATTTCGGATCACGGAAAAAATTAATAAAAAACGGTCCAATAATTAATGGAAGTAAAAAAAAATTGGCAAGGAGGACTCTTCGACTCCAGTTGTCATGAATCATTTTATAAGTTTGATAAATCATCTAGTTCACTGTCAACAAACTTTAATTTGGTTTATTGTAAAAATTAAGAAATAATCGTTATCTATGAAAGTCTTTTTTAGAAGCACAGCACACCTTACACGAATACTTTGGCATACGATAATCTCGATTCACTTTTTAACCGTTTTGATTCTCGGCCAGATTACTATTTGGGGGGCATCTTATATCTTTTATATAGTTGAAAAAGGTATAAACTATAATATTAAACATTTTGGTGATGCCCTTTGGTGGGGGTTTACCACCGTTACTACTGTAGGATATGGCGACATCACTCCAGTCACACTTGAAGGACGAGTAATAGGAGTCTTACTGATGCTCGTGGGAACCGCTCTTTTTGCTATTCACACCTCTCTTTTTGCCGAGGCCTTACTAAGTCAGGATTATCTTCCCTATAAAAAAGTCAGGTTAGAAGAAAAGCATATTAAAGTGATGTTTGAACGTTTAGATGAAAAACTCGATAAAATCGAGTCCAAAATCAAGAACTCTTAATAGAAAAATTCGCCCGCTAAGGCGCGAAGCTCAGGAAAAAAGTAACCAAAGCGAACAAAGACGTGGCTTTCTCCTTTTAGAGTAAATAAGTCATTGGATATGGCATTTTTTGGAATCCATATCCGGGTTGCTCCCATAGAATACATCCATCTCCGTCCAGCAAAAGCGTAGAGTTCAACGGTTAATCCACCATCTGCCGTCCAAATAACTTTCTTTTTTCCATAGGTCCTATTATTAGCATGAATGTTTGCCCCACCACCGTATGCCTTAACGTTAATAGACGCACCGATAGGGAGATGTAGAAAAAACCTTAGGGCCATAGATACTTCAGTCACATAAAAACGATTATAGTTTCCCCATGTAGTAAAAGAGGCACGAGGGCCTAATTCAAATTCACCAAACCATCTTTTTTTAGGAAACCTAAAAGAGCCAGCAGAAAAACCAACTCGTAAATCTTTATAATTGTATCTTTCCGTATCACCACCAATCACATTGGTGTTTTTTAGATGAAAAGCACTATCCATTTTTAGTTTTACTGAGAAAACATTTGGTATTAAACGAAAGGCGGTAGTTAAGAAATTACCAACCTTAAAACCAGAAGATATTACTATTTCTTTTTTATAGGAGGTGAAAGAAGCTTTTTTCTCTTTCTCCCAGCTATGAAGGTCAAAAATGGTAGGAGTGACGTTATAAATGTTTTTTTCTTCCACGTAGGGAAAGAAAATAATGTGAGATGCCTTAAACTTATGTCCTAGACGTGCCCAGCTTTGAAAGGACATATCCTCGAGCTTTTCTGGTGAGTTGAAATTATCTTTTCGATTAAACATTAGTTCTATGTTAGATTTTCTAAGGTCAACTAAGGAGTCACAAAACTTCATTTCCTTGGGGAATAATTCTTTTTTCCAATGTTGAACTAGTGTATGTGAAACTAGACGATACCAACTCCTAGGTAAAACAATTAACATTTTTCGGCACTGCTTAATTGTTTTACGTTTTTTTATTTTTTTTAGATGAGCGCGGATATAAGGGACGCATTCTTCTTGGAATTTATTTATCACCACTTCAAAGGGGTAATCGTGCTCTCTCTCTTCTTTTTTTGTGATGGAGTGAAAGAGAGGATCCTTCCATTTTTTTAAGCATCTTCGAGACTTCTCAAAGGTCTTTTCAGTGACGATATAATCACCTTTCATATTTTCATAGGAAAACTGGTATTTATCTTTTTTCTCTTCTTTTTCTTTAACAAAAATAGGGGTATTACCCATGGTGATCAAATCACCATTATCTCTTTTAAGGACTTGTACTCCTCGAGGACTGGTATCAATGGTAACGTATTCCTCTGTGGCACAAGATATCAAGAAGATTAGGACCCAAAAAAACCGCATTTTACTTCCTGGAATATTAAAATATTTTCCTTTTATAATTGTCTGCTAGACACAATTATTCAGTCAAGGTAAACCAATTTTAAGATGGGAAAAAAAATAAACTTAATACTAGAATTTAACAGAGATCTAGAAAAGGCCATAAAGAAAAAATTCCCCCAATTAAAGGGGTTTAGAATCCTTTCCAAATCTCTTGATGCCCGTAAATCCAACCTAGGTAGAACTCCTAAGTATAATTATCAAGTTGAAGTAAGCCTGCCAGGTGATGATTTCGAACATTTTACTGAAACCTTCTCTCATTTAGGTCCCCTCCCTCAAAAACCCATTATTGTAGGAGCAGGCCCTGCAGGGCTTTTCTGTGCTTTGAGGTTGGCCGAATACGGAATTCCCTCCATAATTATTGAAAGAGGGGGAAGGGCCCAGGAACGGATGAAAAAAATCGCCAAGTTCTGGAGAAATGGGCAATTTGATGGCGAAAATAATGTCTGCTTTGGAGAAGGAGGAGCAGGGCTTTTTAGTGATGGAAAACTGATAACCAGGATTAAATCTCCCTTTATAAAATATGTTATGCACAAATTTGTAGAATTTGGTGCTCCACCTGAAGTTGAATATCTATCCAACCCCCATCTCGGCTCTAATAAAATCAGACCCCTTATTAATAAGATTACTGACTATTTAAAAGGAAAGGGTTGTGAAATCCTCTATCACTCAAAAGTCACTGAGATATTAACCAGTAATGACAAAATTACGGGTGTAAAAATTCTGACAGACAATGATGAGAGTCGAATTCTTCACTCCCCTAATGTGGTTCTGGCCACCGGCCATTCTGCCAAGGATCTTTATTATCACTTAAAAGATTTAAAGGTTTCCATGAAACCCAAAGATTTTGCTATTGGAGTGAGGATTGAGCATCCACGCGAAGTAATTGATCACTTACAATTAGGCGATTTTGCCCAACAAGATTCACTCAAATCTGCCCGGTATGCTTTAAGCCATCACGATAAATCAACAGATCATGGAACTTATAGTTTTTGTATGTGCCCCGGCGGTTATGTGCTCTCTTCAGGAACAGAAGATGATGGATTAGTTGTTAATGGCATGAGTAACTACGCTAGAAACTCACGCTGGTCTAATTCGGCCATAGT
>QNFX01000066.1 GCA_003650125.1 Campylobacterota bacterium | reverse complement strand
GGTTACCATTGCTGTTCACAGTTAAATCAAGCATGGCCCTTACTGCGTATCTTCCTTTTGATGTTAATCTCATTGGTATCCTCCATAAATCCAATTATATTTTTAAAAAAATTTTTTCATTTAATGAAAGTAACGTCTCCGTTAAATCCAACCAAAACCTTTAGGAAATTATCACTCGACTAAAAGGGTCACGTCAACCATTCGGTCCGAATTAAATTGGCAAAGAAGAAATTAATTTATGTCACAACAAGTAAAGGCCGCACTGATACGGTGTGGGCGAGTTTTGAATTACTAATATTATCTAACAAGAACTTTATAAAAGCATTTAGCTCCCTTTTAACTCATGTAGACAAATACTGCGAGGGCCTTCTAAACTTGCGGCACTAAAGGTTAATTCATAAAGAGAAAAGTCATCCGTTAAATTTCTTCTTATATCTTTAAGAAAAGGTTTCCCCCATTCAATGAGAAAATATTTTTTATCATCTATATAAAGATTTAGTTCAAGGTGAATTATTTCTTCCGATTCTTTTATGCGATAAAAATCTGCATGAGCAACTTCACCTACTTCGTTAATAAGAGAATAAGTGGGACTTAGTACTTCCTCAGCTTTGCCTACAAAGTATTTAGTAAAAGTGGTTTTTCCAACTCCAACAGGTCCTGTTAAGATTATCGCAGCAGGTGTCTTTAACTTTTTTTTTAAATCCTCAATTACTTCTAGGTATTTATTTTCAGTAACTGATTCATAGTTTTTAATTAGCTTTTCTTTGGCCATTTCCCATCCTGAGATAGTTCTTTAAAAGCTCTAGGAAAACTTTTAATAATAGAATTGGCGGTCATAGAAAAGGTTCCATGTTTAAGCGCAGCATATTTTCCGGCAAGAGTATGAAGACAAACTCCTAAATTTACCGCTTCATAATATTTCTCAGGATCCCTAAACATTCCACTGGTACTTACTTCTGGTCTGATTTGCGCCAAAAATCCGCCAATAATTCCGGCGAGAACATCTCCTGATCCTCCCGTGGCCATACCATCATTAGGAAAATAATTTATAAATACTTCTCCATTGGGATTACCTACAAAAGAACAAGGCCCTTTAATAACAAAGCAACAATTAGTTTCATCAATAACTTCTTTCAAAGGCCCTAATGGATCGGTAAGAATGTCTGCTCTAGGAATTCCCGTAAAAGCGGCAAATTCGGCAATATGAGGTGTTAATATTGTTGGTGCCTTCCTATGACTTAAAATCTCTTTATCCTTTTTCAGATCTAGTAACTTTAAGGCATCTGCATCTAATACTAAAGGCCCGGAAAAATTGTTTAAAACTTCAACTAATAATTCTCTCGCTTGGGGAGTTTTCCCAAGTCCGGGGCCTAAAACAATAGCACTAAAACGATTCATATCTCTAAGCAGACCTTCTACATCTTTTAATTTGCCTCTTTTGGGAATGGTTCCCGTCATAACTTCAGGCATAACTCGGGTAACTAGTTCAAGATAATTATCTTCCCATGTGACAGCACTAACCAATCCAGCACCGACCTTAATTCCTGCCGTCGCCGCCATAATAAGCGCACCGGTTAAACCTTTAGAACCACCCATGACAAGTAAATGTCCAAAGCGATTTTTATGATCAAACTTATTTCGTTTTTTTATTAGATGGCCTACTTTTGGCGGCATTAAAAGCTGCTTATCTCCACCTTCCAAAAGTTTTTCAGGAAAACCCGCTTTTAAAATATAAATTTTGCCTGCATGCCGCATGCCTTCGGACATATAATATCCGGTCTTAGGTAAACCGATGGCCAGAGTGTAACTTGCTTTAATGGCAGTTGAACTCATCTCACCACCACCGCCAGTTATTCCAGAAGGTATATCAATTGCAACAATGGTAGTGGCATATTTATTTACTAAATTTATGATCTCAAAAAGATATTGAGAGAGAGGTAATCTCGTTCCAGTTCCCAAGATGGCATCAATTACTAAAAAATCTTCTTGGGTCTGTGTAAAATAGGCATTGATTTGTTCATTGTCTTTGATCTCGGTAATTTTAACCCCAAAGCTACGGGCCATAATTAATTGCTTACCAAGCTCAGAAGTCTTTTTAATTTCACTTGGAAATAATAAAAAAGCGCGAACTACAAATCCACGATTTTGCAATTGTCTGGCAATGGATAGACCGTCGGCACCATTATTTCCTTTGCCAACTAAGACGACAATCTCGCTATAATTTTCTTTTTTTAGAAAACGACTTTCTAGAAAATCGGCCCCTTTGATCCCTACCATTTCAATAATCAGAGATTCGTTAAGAGAATAATCCTTATAAGTTATCTTCTCTATCTCTGCCATTTCTTTGGGATTAACGACTCGCAAATGATTCCCCCTAGATAAAGGATTTATCGGAAATTCGGGGCGTTTCCTTGATTTGAATGATTTTTTTTAGGTGCCTTATAACAGGTCCAAGACCTTGAAAAACCGATTCAGCAATTATCCAATGTCCAATATTAAACTCTGCAAATAGTTCCATTTCAAGAAGAGGCCCTAAACTATCCATAGTTAGTCCATGACCAGCATGACAATCAATTTTGTTTTGGGCCAAAAAACTTTCTGCTTGTTCAAATTCTTGGAGATAAGTGACCACTTCCCGTCCTTGTAAAAAGGCCTTCGCATAATCACCGGTATGAATTTCTACTGCATCAATAGCGACATCAAGTTTAGGAATTTGTTTTAAAGTTTCTAGATTAGATTCTAGAAAGAGAGATATCTTTAATTTTGGATTATCTTTTTTTAAATCTAAACAGGATTTATTAACTCTTAAAAAATTTTCTTCTGATAAGAGGTCAAGTCCCCCTTCAGTGGTTCTTTCCTCTCTCTTTTCTGGAACCAAACACACCCAATCAGGTTTTACCTTTTTGGCAATTTCAATAATTTCAGGGTTACAACCCATTTCAAAGTTTAGAGGTTTTCCATAATCAGTTGTAATGGATCTTACATCAAATACGTCTTGATCTTGAATATGGCGTCGATCTTCTCGAAGGTGAATGGTTATTTGATCCCCACCATTTTCCATAACTAGTTGGGCCGCCCTTTTCACGCAAGGATAAAACTCTCCCCTTGCCTGCCTTAACGTGGCAACATGGTCGATATTTATTCCAAGTCTAGGGGCCATAGCTCTCTCCTCTAATTCAAGGTGAACATTAATATATTCTGAATGAATCTGTAAAATAGAGCGCCAATGACGGCTAGCGTCAGCAATTGTAATAAAAATTTAAAACGGTATTGCCCTCTAAATGCTGCCTTGGACATATACTCCCACAATGTCTGGTATAAACTCCCAGTCCAAATTTTGAGGTGAAAGAAAAGGCATTTCCTGAAATAAAAATAATAAGAAAATTATTTTTTCTTAGATGTATTGTTGGTTACTTTAACTTCTTTTTTACTTCTAAAGTCTTTAAGAATGGCGGTATGAATAGCATTTCTAAATAGATTCCAAAACTCTCTATGCTTTCGATTATCAGAACTTGGTAGCTCTAAAGTATAAGTGGGAATTCCTCTTTCATTCCCCGCCCAGTTGCCTAAGCTTCCAGGATAGAAGGGATAATCTTTTATCTGATAACCATTGGCCCTTTTACTCATTTGTACTAACAAGTTTTTAGCTTGAGGCCCGATCTTATCTCCTTTAATAGCTTTTTTAGGGCCATCATAATCAAGAATAGTTAAAGGGGCATGAACTGAAATAATTTTATTGGGTTTATATCTTTTAATTAGATTAACTTGAAATAAAGTTTCAGGTTCACTAAGTGATCTTTTCCCCGGAAAACGTCTCTTATCCTTGCGATATTTTGTCTTCCACAATCTTAAAGCATTTTTGTTCCAATCCTTAGTGGGGAAATTACGATTTAAATCTACTCCCCGATGATTGGTTCTCGTTCTTCTTCGCTTAAAAAAACTATCAGGACTAACAAAAGGAACAATAACAATTAACTTATCATGATAGAGATATTCGAAGCGCTTAACATGATAGATGGCATCAAGGCAAAATTTATTGGGAGTGATTTCATCCCCATGAACCCCACACATTAGCAGGGTGGTATTTTTTCTTTTAAGTTGGTGGCCCTTTTCATCACCAAAAACCACCCACATTAAAGGATCACCTTTAACGGAATTTCTCACATGATGCCAAGAAAAATGCTTACACCTTGAAGGTCCCCATCCCATTTTATAAAAATACTTATCTACCTTCTTGCAAAACTTTGAAACTTTTTTAGTATTTTTAGGAATCTTTTCCTGAGACCAATTAATCTTGGGATCTTTAGGAGGCAGGGTAAAAGTATTTTTAATAACTGGTTTTTTCTTCTTAACCGGTTTTAACTGAGCGGAGTCTTTAAGAGACACTTGCACTGACTGAAATTCAGAGCAAGATAAAATCAATATGGTAAAAAGTAGGATATATTTCAATTTATTTTCTATCTTAATTATTAATGTTACATGGAGTATTATACCTTATAAGGAAGAACAACCTATTTTTATTTTTGTCACTATGCAACACGAGGTAAGTAATGAAAAAAACAATCTTTTTAATAATTTTTGTCCTCGGGCTTTGGGCCACTAAATGGGCCTTATGGGATATGAAAATCTCTAGCGGAAAAATTGTGGGACACCTCACTCATATGACTCAAAAAGGGAACATTCCTTTTCTTAAAACCTGGGAAGGAACTGTGGATGAGGGAAGTGGAGATAAACTCACTACTTATTTTTCCGTTAAAGATGAAGTCCTGGCCAAAAAACTTTTCACCTATGAAGATAAAGAAGTGGTGCTCTATTATGATGAACATCTCTTAGGTTGGCCGAGAAAAACTAAGTTGGTTGTATTTTCCTGGAAAGCAAAAAAAGCACCTGTTCAATTCAATGAATCCAAAACGTTAGAAATTTTAGAAAAAACATTATTTTGCAGTTTCTTAGGAAGTTTATTGCCCAACCAAGATCTCTATCAAAAGGTGAAAGACTTTATTAAAGAGCAAAACCTTTTTATCTATAATCAATATCAAAAATGTAATAACTAATTTAAGGCCTTTTCCAAAACATCTCTTAACTTTCCATAATTAAAAGGTTTTTTAATAAAGCTAATTACACCTAATTCCTGCCCTTTTTTTTCTATAGCATTATGCACATGAGTAGATAGAACAATGGCCAAAATATTGAGGCCTTTTTTATTAATTTCCTCAATCAGCTCAAGGCCATCCATCTCAGGCATGAATAGATCTGTTAAGAGGACGTCTGGGAGGAATCCTTCTGTAATAAGGGCCAGAGCTTCGACACCATTGCTGGCCCCCTTCACGCTATACCCCAATGATTTTAAAAATTTCACTAATTCATTTTTTTGCAAAGTGGAATCATCGACACAAAGTATTTTTACCAACCTATGACCTCCTAGTGTCTGATTCTTAACAATCCTTTTACAGAAAATCTGTAAAAATCTCATATTTTATGGATAATCATGTGTATTCATAAACTGGTCGAATATTTTTTTTGGTGGTACTTGTTTTCTTGATAGGTTGCATCGCTCAAAGGTTTATTTTGCCTACGAGAAGGTCATTAATTATAATGTCTAAAAATCAAAAGAAAGAGATATATTGATGAATATAACAAATGGGGAAATAATGGAAAATAATGGAATTGCAATTGAAACGTTCCCCGTAGGATCTCTTGGTTGTAACCTCTCCCTAATTTATTCTAAAGTTACCCGTGAGGCGATTGCCATTGATCCGGGTAATGATTTTGAGCAGTTTATGTCTCTTATAGGTGAGCGAAAACTGAAGGTTAAACTTCTTTTGCACACCCATGCCCACTTCGATCACATCGGTAGATCAGGTGAAATAAAGAACTCTCTAGGCTGCCCGATTTATCTCCATAAAAATGACCTCGAACTCTACAACACCTTAAGTTCTCAAGGCATGATGTTTGGAATTGCTACAGGAGAACCCAGCAAAGTAGATAATTTTATCGAAGATGAAGAGTCCATTGGTATAGAATCCCCGGGACTCAAAAACTTTTTAAAGACCATGCATACACCAGGCCACACTCCGGGCTCCTGCTGTTTTTACACAGAAGAATTTGAAACACCTCTTTTATTTTCAGGAGATACTTTATTTAAAGGATCCATTGGCAGAACTGATTTCCCCGGCGGAAATTATGATGAAATTATGAAATCACTTAAGGGGAGGCTACTTCCACTACCCGAGGAAACTAGAGTCATCACAGGCCATGGGCCTGAAACCAGAATTTTTGAAGAGAAAAAATTCAATCCCTTTTTAAGCTAGCTCTGGCTCAGGAAGAAGTCTAATCATCAAAATAGGTATAATTAAAAATAAGGCCCCTAAAAAGTAAGGATAGCCTGATCCCATCTTCCAATAAATGATTGCCCCAAGAATTGGTCCAAATACACGGGCCAAGGCGCCAAGAGATCTAAAGATACCAATACTTTTTCCCTGCTCTTCATCAGGTGTGTAAATAGAAACCAGAGCAGTTAAACAAGGAATAATCATCGCCCCACCAGCGGCCAGGAAGAAAAGACCCACATAGAGCATAAAAACACCCTTCGTAATTCCAATCGCCAAGAGTCCGGGAATTAAAAGAAATAATCCCATAAGCGCCATTTTTCTCTCACCAACTTCAGAAGCTTTTCTTCTAACCACACCACCTTGAACAACGGCCAAAACTAATCCAATAAAGATAAATAAGTAAGCATTATCCATAGAACTAAAGCCAAGTCGATCTACCGCTAAAAAAGTCAGAGTAAATTCCATTCCAGAGAAGGCCATTAAAAAAAGAAAATGACCAAAGTTCGTTAGATTAACTCCCTTGTAGGGAAGTGGTTTGAAAAGTTTTATAGGATTAAAAGTTCGATTAACTACTCCCTTTAATCTTTTCTCTTTAGGAAGAGTCTCTTTAAATTGTCTAAGTAGAAAAATAAAATTCACCAAAGATAATAAGAAGGCAAGTAGAGCGACGGCAGAAAATGGATTTACTCCCCAGCTACTTAACTGGGGATAAATTTTGGTTAGATCTACGAAGGACAATATCCCTCCCATGGCCGGGCCAATAATAAATCCTGTAGCAAAAGCGATGCCCACGAAGGCCATTCCCTTAACTCTATTTGTCTTATTGGTAACATCGGCGACAACTGCAGTAGCGGTAGAGATATTTCCACCCATGATCCCACCAATCAACCTAGCGAGGATTAAAAGAGTAAAGGAACCGGAAAAAAACCAAAGGAGATAACTTACCATCATTCCAAAAACAGAAATTAAAAGAACTGGTTTTCGTCCCACTCGATCGGAGATAACGCCCCAAATAGGTGCTGCTATAAATTGTAAAAGGCTATACAAGGCCCCCAATGCTCCACCAAATAAAACAACTGATCCCATGTAGTTTTGCCCACTGGAAAAAGCTAAGCTTTGAATTCCATCAAAGATGGCCTTTAGAAAAAAGTTATTTCCATCAACTAATAGATAATGTTTTGCCAGAGCGGGAAAAAGAGGAAAGATAAGAGAAAAGCCTACCAAGTCTAAAAATAAGGTTAAAAAGACAATCTTTATGGAGGTCTTCGCATAATCGCTTAATGGTTCACTTTTCATTTCAAGTTTTGGCATATTAATTCCTTCAGGAGGGGCAAAAGATAGTTCACTCTTTTCTTTGGCATGTATTTTAATAAAACCAGCAAAATCTCTTTGCCAATTGTCATCGTTATTTAAACATTCAACTTGGGTGAGATTAGCACCTTTATCTGCTACTTCATTTTTTAGCTCATGGCCTATTTCATCAATAGTTTCCAAGCAATCAGTAACAAAACTAGGACAATAAACCGCTATATTTTCGGCACCCCTGTCCACAAGGTTTTTTACATATTCATCAGTATAAGGAGTCAGCCATTCTTCACTGCCAAACCTTGATTGAAAAGTCATATGAATATTGATTTTTTTATCTACTCTCTCTTTTATTAACTCATAAGTTTCAATGCAATGCCTGTAGTAGGGATCACCTTTATAGATAGGTCTTCTTTTAGGGATTCCATGAAAAGAGATAACTAGATCTGAAAAGTTATCACGTGCCAAAGTCTCATTAATTTTCCTGGCACTATTTTCTATAAACGCCTTAGAGGTATGAAAATTGGAAATAAATTCAAAGGCCGGAATCTGGCTTCGTTTTTTCATTTCATGAAAAAAGCAGTCTTTAACCGAGGCGGTAGTGGCCTCAGAGTATTGTGGAAACATGGGGATAATTATCCATTTCTCAGCACGAACACTTGGATCTTCACTCTCCCATTTATCCCAAATATCAGAAAAACGAGGATTAGAGAGAATAAAGGCCACATCCACTTCAATATCTTCATCTTCTAATTTTTTATTAAGTCCCTCTCCAAATTCTAAGCTCTTATCAATTAAGGGAAAGGATTTTCCATTCCAGATCCTTTTATATAATTTGGATGATTTATAAGGTCTAAGTGGAAGAACAAATAGATTTAGAATAAGTTTCCACAGAGTGGGGTTCATATCCACAACTCTTGGATCACCTAGAAACTCCCTTAAAAAGGACCTCACATCCCTTACAGAAGGAGATTTAGGGGAGCCCAATTGGACTAGTACTATTTTAGTTTTTCTCATATCCTGCATTCTCTAGCAGAATTGTGTAATTCTGCCTATCAACTTGTCGCACTACAATAATTCAAGTATAACGGTCCCGACAAGGAGAAAATGGCATGAAACGCTCGAAAAAGAGTCTCGAAAAGTTGGCACTAGGATCTACGGATACCCAGTACCCAGATGCCTATAATCCAAAATTTTTAGAAGCGTTTGCCAATAAGAATCCGGGAAGTGAGGCCTGGACCACCTTTTTATGTAGTGAGTTCACCTCTATTTGTCCTAAGACTGGCCAGCCAGATTTCGCTCGAATTACTATTAATTACGTGGCCGATAAATCGATGGTTGAGTCTAAGTCATTAAAACTCTACCTTTTTAGCTTTAGAAATCACGGCGACTTTCATGAGGATTGTATCCAAACTATGTGCAATGACCTGGTAAAGCTTATTAGGCCAAAATATCTTGAGGTAATTGGGGAGTTTACTCCCCGAGGTGGCATAGCTATCTATCCCTTTTCTAGTTATGCAAACTCAAGTAAAAAATATAAAAATTTAAAAGAAAGCAGATTTGCTAGTTATGGGCCAGGTTCTTTTACCATGCCTTTTTCTAGAATCTATTAAGGAGATAAAAATGGGTTTAGGTGGAACTGAAATTGTAATTCTTTTAGTATTAGTACTGCTTTTTTTCGGTGGAAAACGACTTCCTCAACTAGGAAGTGCCTTAGGTAAGGCCATGACTAATTTTAAATCAGGCCTAAAAGAAGATAAGGAAGATAAGGAAAGCTAAGCTTTCCTTATTCGATAATTTCCAAAGTTGTTCTTTTATTTAACTTTGTTGAAGCAGCGTTGAGAATGGTTCGAAGGGCCCTGGCCGTACGACCTTGTTTGCCAATTATTTTTCCAAGATCAGACTTATTCACTTTAAGTTCAACAACTATCGCTTGTTCACCAACGACTTCATTTACACTCACGTCTTCTGGAACATCAACAAGAGACTTGCTTACAAATTCAATTAATTCACTTAATTCGCTCATTATAAATTCTCAGCTAAATTAGTCTAACTTAATATTATTTTTTTTAAGTAGAGTTCTTACCGTGTCAGACATAGCTGCGCCCTTTTTTACATAAGCGCTGATAGCATCAACTTTAATGTCAATCAATTGACCTTCACTATTTGGATCGTACTGACCTAATTTTTCAATAAATCTTCCGTTTCTTGGGCTTCTAGAATTGGCAGCAACAATAGTATAAATAGGCTTTTTTATTCTGCCCCCACGGGCCATTCTGATTATAAGCATTTAGATTTCCTCCAAAAAAAATCTCTAATTTTCAATTTATCTTTCTAGGATAATACCTAGGGGAAAGTCAAGGATAACGCTATTTGTTGAAAAATCCGCCACCCCATGGCCCCTTTTTCTTTCCTTTTTTATTTTTCTGTTTCTTTTGCTGCCTAAATCCAGCTTGAGGTCCAGCAAACCCTGGCATACCACCTCCGCCTTTAAGCATGCCCATCATATTCCCCATCATGGATTCCATCTGCTTAAATTTGGCCAAGAAGTCTTTAACTGCCTGGATAGTATTTCCCGATCCTTTGGCAATACGACTTATCCGAGATTCTTTAATAATCTTATGGTTATCTCGCTCCCCTTTAGTCATAGAGGAGATAATAACCTTCATTCGGTCCATTTCATCTTCAGCGGGGGATAAGTCACCGACTTCTCGAAGAGCTCCACCCATTCCTGGGATCATTTTTAAAAGGGAGCTCATAGATCCCATCTTTTTCATCATATTCATTTGTTTCATGAAGTCATCGATGGTGAATTTTCCCTTCTCCATCTTTTGCATCATTTTTTCAGCGTCTTTTTCGTCGATCACCTCTTCCGCTTTTTCTACAAGGGAAAGGATATCTCCCATATCGAGAATTCTTTTGGCCAAGCGATCTGGATGAAAGAGTTCTAAATCCTTCATCTTCTCCCCATTAGAGATGTAGTGAATGGGCACTCCAGTTACATATCTAATGGAAAGAGCAGCACCACCTCTGGCATCGGAATCCATTTTTGAGAGAACAACTCCGGACAATCCCACGGTTTCATGGAAAGTCTTGGCCACGTTAACTGCTTCTTGTCCGGTCATGGCATCGGCCACTAGTAAGACATCTGGGTTTTGATCTTTTAGAACTTCCCTAACATCTTTGAGCTGTCCCATGAGCTCTTCATCTACGTGAAGTCGACCGGCAGTATCAATAATTACGACATCTTTTTTAAGTCTTTTGGCCTCTGCCATACCGGCGATAACAATATCTTTTGGCAACATGGAGAGGTCAGAATCAAAGCAATCAACCCCTACATCCTTGGCCAGGATTTCTAATTGTTTCTTGGCCGCTGGACGGAAATTATCAGCAGGTACTAGTAAGACATTTTTTTTCTTTTTTAGCGTTAAATGACGAGATAGCTTGCCACAGAAGGTGGTTTTCCCTTGTCCGTTGAGCCCTACAATTAGAACTGGTACGATGCCATCTCTTTCTAATTCGATCTCTTCGTTGGCCTTCCCCATAACTTCGGCCAATTCATCATGAACAATTTTTATAAATTGCTCACTGGGGTTAACTCCAGAAATGACCTTTTCTCCCAAGGCCTTTTCTTTAACTGCGTTGACAAAGTTTCTAACTACTTTGAAATTTACATCGGCCTCTAAAAGAGCAGTTCTAATTTCTCCTAGAGCATCGGAAATATTGGATTCGGAAATCTTTCCTTTTCCCTGGATATTTTTTAGAGCGCTTGCGAACTTTTCGTTGAGTATATCGAACATTTCTTCCTCGGTTTATAAATAGAGCGACATAATACCTATACAGGGCAAAAATTCAACTTTTTTGCAATTTGTCATTAATCTCTTGATCAAGGTATTTCCAAATGGTAAATCCCCCATTATGTTCTCTTCTGACTTACAACAAAAAATTGATTCCCTAAAAGAACTTAGGTCTGAGATCAGTCTAGGAAATGTAAAATTCTCCTCTCCTTTGCTTCTTGCCCCCATGTCGATGATATGCAGCGCTCCTTACCGACTTTTGATGGAGGAGTTAGGCGCTGGAGGAACCGTCAGTGAGTTGGTCTCCTGTCATGGGATTCTCCATGGAAATAAAAAAACAAGAAAAATGCTCTCCATTGATCCACGAGAGAAAAATGTTGGCATCCAGCTTTTCGGAGAAGATGCCTCATCCATGTCAGAAGCGGCCATTGTAGCGCAAGAATTTGGGCCTAAATTTATTGATATTAATATGGGCTGTCCGGTAAAAAAAGTCGTCACCAAGGGAGCGGGATCCGCACTTTTAAAAGAACCTAAAAAACTAGGTCGCTTTCTCAGAGAAATAAAAAAAGCAATAGATATCCCTTTAACCATAAAAATCCGAACTGGTTGGGATACCGACTCCACCAATGCTGATGAAATTATAAAAATCGCCCATGAAGAAGGAATCGAATTTGTAGCAGTTCATGGGAGAACAAGAGCTCAAGGTTATTCTGGTTTGGCAAAATGGGACTACCTTGAAAAATTGGCACAAAATTCTTCAATTCCGATTATCGGAAATGGTGACCTTCACCACCCCATACTAGTTAAAAAAAGGTTAGGTGTGACCAACTGTCAGGCATTAATGCTTGGTAGAGGGCCTTTAAGAGATCCTTTTATTTTTTTAAAATCATTTGATAAAAACGATAAAATTGCTTTCTATCCCAAAGATTATTTAGAAGTAAT